>JANOTE010000194.1:0-1813 GCA_031416195.1 Rhodoferax sp. | reverse complement strand
CGCAGGCGTTTTTCACATTGACGTGCCCAGCGGCAACATTCCGCTGGCCGAGGTGCAAAAGCTGCAAGCCCACCCGCAGGTGGCCAAGCTGATCCCATTGAGTTTGGGCGATACCTTCAAGGGATTTCGCCTGGTGGGCACCACGCCCGCGTATGCCCAACACTACGGGGCCACGCTTAGGCAAGGCGCAATGTGGACGGGCGCGATGCAAGCCGTCATCGGGCATGACGTAGCCCAGCAAACGGGATTGGCGGTGGGCAACACATTCGCCGGATCACACGGCCTGGGCGGCACCGGCCACGCACATGGTGACAACCCGTACCGGGTCAGCGGCATCCTCGCACCCTGCGCCTGCGTGCTGGATCGATTGATTTTGACGGCAACTGAATCGGTTTGGAAGGTGCATGAAGATGCAACTGTGGCGGATGCCAGCGACCGCGCCCTGCTGGAGGCCGGGCGCGAAGTGACGATGGCGCTGATCACCTACAAAAGCCCGCTGGCAGCGGTAAGTTTGCCGCGCTTCATCAACACCACCACCGACATGCAAGCGGCAGCCCCAGCGATTGAGATCACCCGCCTGCTGCGCATGGTCGGCGTAGGCACCGATGTGCTGCGCGGCTTTGCTGCGGTGTTGCTGCTCACGGCGGGCTTAAGCGTGTTCATCGCGCTTTGGAATGCCGTGCGCGAGCGACGAGCTGATCTGGCGATGCTGCGCATGCTGGGCGCGTCACCGCAAAAAGTGGCGGGCCTGGTGCTGTGCGAGGCACTGTTACTGGCGCTTTTGGCCGTAGCGCTGGGGCTGATGATGGGCCACTTGTTGACAGGCCTGGTCGGCTACTGGCTGCAGGCTGAGCGCTCGCTGGTGCTCACCGGGTGGATTTGGCTGGCATCCGAGTGGTGGGTGCTGGCGCTGGGAGTTGCGGTGGCGAGCGTGGCTGCATTGCTGCCTGCGCTGAATGCCTATCGGATGGATGTCACCACGCTGCTGAATTCGCGTTAACTCGCGCTGAGGGGAATTGGGCCGCGCGTTACGCATTGTTATCTCGCAGTAGTAAGATTCATGGTCATACATGCTGCATCTTTTCGGGAATTTTTGATCATGAAATTACGCTCAGTATTTTGCGCAATGGGGTTATTGCTGCTCAGTCAAGCGGTCTTCGCGCAGCACAGCGACAAAGAAGCCAAGGCCGATATCGTTCGCCACCGCGCCATGGCCGCTGCGCACGAGGCAGCAGCCAAATGCCTGGAGTCCGGCAAGAAAGAAGAGGTCTGCCAGAAGGAATTGCAGGCCGCCTGCAAAGGGCTGGCGATTGGCAAATATTGCGGCATGAAGCACGACCACTGACACCGAAAGTGACCATCATGAAAGCACGCGTTTTTGCATCGACTTTCGCCATGGCTTTCGTGCTGCTGGCAACCAGCGCAGTGGCGCAACTCAGCTCGCCCCTGCCCGCCGGGGCAGGCTCACCATTTCCCGCTGGGGCAGGCTCGGGCGCGGGCACGCATGGGGCCAACAGCCCGTTCCCCCAAATCAAAGACCGCAATGACGTGCTGCCCTGGTCGGTGCTCACCGATGTCAAAACCAAGAGCGAGAAGAACCGCTTGCTGCCCAACTTCCCGGCCAGCGTCGTCGCGCTGAATCAGAAAACCCAGCGCATCCAGGGCTTCATGATGCCGCTGGAGCCCGGTGAAAAACAGAAGCATTTTCTGCTGACCTCGGTACCCATGACTTGCGGTTTCTGCGTGCCGGGTGGTGCTGAAAGCATGGTCGAGGTTAAAACCAAGACGCCGGTGAAGTACTCGCTGGATATCG
>JANOTE010000193.1:0-1528 GCA_031416195.1 Rhodoferax sp. | reverse complement strand
AGGCAGTGCAGCCGCCGATGGGGCCGGGGCGGAGGCGGAGGCGGGGGGCGCCGGGGTCAATCCATCGGCCTGGCTGGCCTGGCCGGGCTGCGCCATCAGCGACCCGGCCAGCGCCCCACTTGCGCAATACAGCCAGGCGGTGTTGCTGGTGCGCATGGCGGTTTACTCCTCTTTTTCGAGGTAGCCAGCGGCAAAGTAGGCTTCACTCACGGGCTGGTTGGCCACAAACTGTTCAAACTTCAAAAAGGTCGAGTGCCCGGTTTGGTGATTCTTCACCTGAACCTGCATCGGCTGGAACTTGTTTTGCCTGGCGTCCACCAGCATCACGTTGCTGTTTTCGAGCGTTTTGAGCAGCGTGCCCGCCATGTCATGAAACTCCACTTTGACGCTGACCAGACTGTCTTTGGCAACCCAGCTCACGCGTTTTGAGTAGCCCGAATCAGCGGCAATCTCTGGCGTTTTTGGCAGCGACTCAACCACATAGACCGGGGTGCCTGCCAATGATTCCTGCTTCAATAGCTTGTGGCTCCAGTCTTTGGCCCGGTGCCCCACCAGATCGCCAAACGAAAGGTCGGTGCCCACGAAACTGTTTTTCTTGTTGTTGCTGGCCAGGCGCCGGGCTTTTTTCATAGCGGGCAAATAGACCCAGATTTCATCGTCTTTGCCGGGGTTTTCTAGCAATAAAGTGGTGGTATTGCGCACATCGCTGGGCGACAGAAATCGAATCACCCGGCGGTTCGCAAGGCCATCGCCCACCAGTTTGGTGGCCCCGAATGTGACGCGTGAACGCTCTTGCCCCGAGGCGTTGACCAGGCGAAAGCTGGCCTGCGAGGTGGAACTGTCAACCCGGGTGGACTGGTAATTTTTCTCCATCAGGGCATCCACCTGCACCTCCTGCGAATTTGCAGCGCCACTGCTGGACATCAGTCCGGCGAGCACCAGGCTGCCAACCAGCGTGGAGGTTAAAGCCGTCCCAGGCACGTGACCGGTCGCAATGCTTCCTGTTGCAATGGTTCCTTGCGCAATGCTCCCTGCCGCAACGCTTCCTGTGACTGGCCGCAGCCTGGGGCCAGTCACCAGGGTACTCGAGCCGCCGGGGCCAGCCGTGCCCCGGTGGGTCAGGAACCTCGGCGTGTGCAGCTTGATCAGTGCCGGAATCAGGATCAGGGCCGAGACGGCACTCACAATCATCGACAAAACGATCAACATGCCAAACCAGATGTGGACATAAAAATTGAACGACAGCATCAACACGGCATACCCTGCCGAGATCGCGCTGGCCACAAAGAACACCGCTTTGCCGGCCGTTTTTAGGGTCTGTGCCAAGGCCTTGTCAACGTCGTTGGTCTTGCCCAGCTCCTCCCTGATGCGGTAGAGCAGGTAAATGGCATAGTCCGCGCCGATGCCGATGGCCATCGCCGAGCTGACTATGCCATTTACCTGCTCTACCGCATCAGGGAGGAGCTGGGCAAGACCAACGACGTTGACAAGGCCTTGGCACAGTCCCTAAAAACGGCCGGCAAAGCGG
>JANOTE010000192.1:0-6357 GCA_031416195.1 Rhodoferax sp. | reverse complement strand
CATCCTGCGCCATAACGGCGTGGAGATTGGCAAGCGCGACTTTCTCGGCAATCCATAGCCCTCCCCATCCAGACCTACCCACCCCACCTCACTGATGCAAACCTATCCCACGTTCGATGATGTCAAAGCCGCCGCGCTTCGGCTTGCCGGCCACGCGCACCGCACGCCGGTGATGACCTCTGCCACCGCAGATACGCTGCTGGGCGCGAGTCTTTTCTTCAAATGCGAAAACTTCCAGCGCATGGGGGCGTTCAAGTTCAGAGGTGCATTCAACGCGATGTCAATGCTGGGCGATGCGCAGCGCAAGGCGGGCGTGGTGTGCTTTTCATCTGGCAACCACGCGCAGGCGGTGGCGTTGTCGGGGCGGCTGTTGGGCATTGCAACGACGGTCTTGATGCCGTCCGACGCGCCTCCCCTGAAGATTGAAGCCACGCGCAACTACGGTGGCCAGGTGGTTCTGTTTGACCGCTTTAAAGACGACCGCGAGATGCTGGCGCGCAAGCTGGCCAATGAGCGTGGCATGACGTTGATCCCACCCTACGACCATAAAGACGTGATCGCCGGCTCGGGCACGGCAGCGATGGAATTGATTGAGGAGGTGGGCCAACTGGATTTTCTGTTCGTCTGCACCGGCGGTGGCGGCCTGCTGGCGGGCAGTGCGCTGGCGGCCCGTGCGTTGTCGCCCCAGTGCAAGATCTATGGCGTGGAGCCCGAAGCGGGCAACGACGTTCAGCAATCCTTCGCCAAAGGCGAGATCGTCAAAATCGCCACGCCCAAAACCATTGCCGACGGCGCGCAAACACAAAGCGCGGGCATCCTCACCTTCCCCATGATTCAGCGCGACGTGGACGGCATCGTCACCGCAACCGACGCGCAGTTGGTCGAAGGCATGAAGTTTTTCGCCGAGCGCATGAAGATACTGGTCGAGCCTACCGGCGCGTTGAGCTTCGCCGGTGCCCGCCATGCGGGGTTGCCGATTGCTGGCAAGCGCGTCGGCGTGATTGTGAGCGGCGGCAATGTGGATTTGCAGCGCTTTGCGGAGTTGGTTAAAAATTAACTCCTGGGTTAATTAAATCCGTCGAAACATCGAAAATCATCGTTTTAAGAATCTTTTGAGGCTATAGCTCCCGGATATTGTTCATAGTATGCTATATATATAATAGCTAAATGCACCTACCAAGAAGACAGGAAACCCGTTTCACTCGCTCGAACCATGTACACCCAAGTTCTCGATTGGCCGCGCACCACCAAACGCGCTGTAGTGATTTTGCTCGACGTGGTGCTGTGCCTGGTGTCGATGTGGATGGCGTTTTCTCTTCGGCTTGAAACTTTTCATGTGCCGGCGGGTGCGCAGTGGTGGGCCTATCTACTGGCCCCCCTCATTGCCATTCCCATCTTTATCCGACTGGGGCTGTACCGGGCGATTTTTCGCTACACCGGCCTGGATGCATTGGTCGCCATCAGCAAGGCGATTGCCCTTTATGGGGTCATTTTGCTTGGCATTTTGCTGCTGCAAATCTGGCCCGTGATTCCGCGCAGCGTGGGCATCATGCAGCCGATCATTTTCCTGCTGCTGGTGAGTGTGAGCCGTGCGCTGGCGCGTTTTTGGCTGGCCGGTGTACACGGGCTGCTGCGGCCAACCCATCAGGGGCGGATGCTGATTTTTGGAGCGGGCGTGGTGGGCGTGCAGACCGCCTCAGCCATGGCGATGACGCGGCAATTCAAACTGCTGGGGTTTGTCGACGAAGACCCCTCGAAAATTGGCCGCACCATCAACGGTGTGCCGGTTTTCTCGCCCGAGCAGGTGCCCGCCACTGTCGGCAAGCTGGCGATCACGGACATCCTCCTGGCCATCCCCAGCGCCAGCCGCGAGCGGCGCAACAAAATCATCCACAGCCTGCGTTTGCTGCCGGTACACACGCGAACGCTGCCGGGGCTGTCAGACCTGGCCAGTGGCCGCGTAACGGTGCGCGACATTCGCGAGCTGGATGTGGAGGACTTGCTCGGGCGTGCGCCGGTCAAGCCGCAGACTGAGCTGGTTTCCAGCCGCCTGCGGGATCAGACGATTCTGGTCACCGGTGCCGGCGGCAGCATCGGCAGCGAGCTGTGCCGCCAGATTCTGCAAGAGCGCCCCAAGCGCCTGCTGATGCTTGATCACAGCGAGTACGGCCTGTACACCCTTCACCGCGAGCTTGCGGCGCTGTGTACGGCCAATTTCCCCGCTGTTGAAGTCGTGCCGCTGCTGGCCAGTGTTGTCAACCGCCCTCGCCTGGACTGGATTTGTGCCACCTACCGACCGCACGCGGTCTACCACGCAGCCGCGTACAAGCACGTGCCGATGGTGGAGTGCAACCCGTCCGAGGGCATCGTCAACAACGTGATCGGCACGCTGAACATGGCGAATGCTGCGCGCGATGCGCAGGTGGCCAGCTTCGTTCTCGTGTCCACCGACAAGGCAGTGCGCCCTACCAACCTGATGGGGGCCAGCAAACGCATGGCCGAGTTGGTGCTGCAAGCTCTTGCCAGTGAGGCCACGCCGGGGGATACCTGTTTTTCGATGGTGCGCTTTGGCAACGTACTGGGCTCCAGCGGCAGCGTGGTGCCGCTGTTCAGAGACCAGCTCTCGCACGGTGGTCCGTTGACGGTGACCCACCCTGACGTCACTCGCTATTTCATGACCATCCCGGAGGCGGTGCAACTGGTGTTGCAAGCAGCGGCGATGGCGCGTGGCGGTGAAGTGTTCGTGCTGGAGATGGGAGAGCCGGTGAAGATTCTGGACCTTGCGCGCCGCCTGGTGGAGCTGTCGGGCCTGCAAGTGCGCGATGCTGCGAATCCTGACGGCGACATCGAGTTGTCGTTCATCGGCCTGCGCCCCGGCGAGAAACTTTATGAAGAGCTGCTCATCGGCGATAACCCCAGCGCCACCGACAACCTGCGCATCATGAAAGCCCATGAAGAGTTCATGCCCTGGCCCGCATTGCGCGCGCAACTTGATTTGCTGGAGCAAGCGGCCAGCGCGCATGATGAGCCGGCCATCCGCGCGGTGCTTAGAACCTGCGTCCACGGATTTTCCGAAGACCCGATCCCGGAGCCTGCATGAATGCACCGCCTGCAGATATGGCATCGAGCCGCCGCGCAAGCTTGGTTTACGCCATGAGCGCCATCAGCGCTATGAGCCTGCTGGCACTGCCGTCGCCGGGTTTTGCAATTGCGAAAACGGCGCAACCCAACAGGGCCTGGCCCAAGCCATCCCAGGTACCCGGCGGCATCGTGTACCTGCCGCTGGGGCTCGCCACCCGCCGCCCGACCGCGCAGGCGCAAGAGGCGCCGCTGTTGGTGACTGGCACGCCAGCTGGTTGGATGGCGGTGGTGGGAATTGCTTTGGCGGCAACACCAGGGGTAAGCAGCATTTCTGTCACGCTTGAGATCGGCGACACCCGCCAAATCGACTACCAGGTCGCATCCAAAAAATATCTCGAACAGCATCTGAAAGTAGCCCCTGGCACGGTTGACCTCTCCCCTGAAAACGAGGCGCGCTATCAGCGTGAGCGGGCACACCAGGCCACGGTGATGGCGACTTTTACGCAGCCTGCGCTGCTCGCCGACCTGCGCGCCGATGCGCTGCGCATGCAACTGCCGGTGACGGGGCGGCGCAGCAGCTCGTTCGGACTGCGCCGCGTCTTCAACGGCCAGCCGCGCAATCCGCACAGCGGCATGGACATCGCAGCAGCCACGGGTACGCCGATCAACGCGCCTCTGGCGGGGCGGGTGATCGACACGGGTGACTATTTTTTCAACGGCAACACGGTCTGGCTGGATCATGGCGGTGGCCTGCTCAGCCTTTATTGCCATTTGAGCGAGATCGGTGTCAAGGCTGGCGATCAGCTCCAAGTGGGCGACCCACTGGGTGCCGTAGGTGCCACAGGCCGCGTCACGGGGCCACACCTGCATTGGGGAGTGATGCTGAACCGGGTGATGGTAGACCCGGCGCTGTTTGTGGATGCGTGATGAATAGCAGTGGATAAGTCGTCTGCAGAATTGCTATTTTTTACGTAGCTGCCTGTGCATATTATCCGGGCGATAGAGGCAAACTAGGTCGATAATTTGGCGCTTTTGAGCAATTTTCGCTTAAAAATTAACTTGCAGGTTAATTTTTACCCTCCTCGCTGGATACTGTCTATTTCTGCTTCCCTAAGGCGCAGGCAATACGTTAAACACGATGTTGGTTTGCTGACCGTCAGCACCCTTGACGGTAATCAGTGCGGTTCCAACTTTCTTGGCCGTGACGTTGAAACTGGCGTTGCCTGCGTTGATCTCTGCAGTAGCGAAGGTCGGAAGCGTAAGAGGGGTTGTGAGTTTGTCGTAATCCTGGGACACGACCGTGTATGGCGGTTGCCCTCCAATAATTTGGAAAGTTTGTATTTCCGTGACACGCGTGTTAGCGGAAGCTGGCTGTGTTCGCAGCAGTGCATTCGACGGACAAGTCCTCGGGAAGTCTATGGTAATTCTTGAAAAGGCGGCTCTGGATTGGCTATCAAGCACCGTCACGGTGGCGATGTACGGAAATGGACCAAGAGGGTTTCTAATGCTGGCCGTGAAAAAGGAATCCGGCCCCAACGGTAGCGCCGTGCTGACCGGAACACCAAAATTGTCACTGGTCAAGACGGTGAAGGGCGGCGTTCCACCGGTAAAAACGAAGGGGATGTTGGTGGTGCAGTCACCCGCATTGACGGCGGCCGGAAATACGGACAGCGCCTCAGCGGTTTGCCCCTTGGCCAAAACGGTGACATCGATGGTGACGGTTTTGCCTGCTGAATCGACAACTGCAACTTGCGCCAGCCCGGCTGATGGGCTGCTGATGGTGAGACTTGTGCCACCCGCCGTGGCAGTTACCACGGCAGTGTTGCCACTGGTCGCAACGTAGGGTGCCGCTCCCCCGCCAATGGTGTAACTGGCACTGCCGCCGGAAGCCAGTGTGATCTTGCTGGGCGCCGTCGTGAACAAAGTGGCAATGGCGGCAGCGCCTGGTTGGGTGGCAACGCCACCCGCGCCAAGGCTGGCACACAAACCCGCAATCGCGCTCACACACTTGGCTGAGTCAGAACTGCTACCGCCACCGCACGCGCTCAGAACCAGCGTGGATTGAACCAGTAACAATTTTTTCCAAAACCTTGATCTGCCGTTCATAAAAACTCCCTTTTTTGAACCAAATAACCATCGGTTAAAACTTGACACCACGCAGCTTGGCGTTCCATTGCGCATTCGCCGCTGGCGGGCGGCATGTAAAAAATGTACAGGCAAGGCCGTCCACCGTGAATAGGAGATATGTCCTGTTATTGCTGGGTGCATTGACCTGGCAAAAAGGGGAGTTTGGTCTGTTGCGACCCCTGGGTGGGGCCGCTAACCTTGCCTCACATCAGCAGGTTATGGATTGAAATATCAGCAGTCCGCCCAATGGTGTTTCAGCCGGTGAGGGGCCAATACACGGTAGGCCCGGCACCCTTCAGATTGGCCGTGTGACTGTCAGTTTTATCAACCTTAAGGAGTTTCCAAATGAACAAGTTTCTAGCGAACATGAAGAGCGGCATGGGCAGGTTCGCCCGTGATGAAGAAGGCGCGCAAGTTGTGGAATACGCGCTGATCATCGCGGTGGTGTCTATCGGCCTCGTCGTACTGATTCAGAACTCAACCCTTTTGGGTACTGGTTTTACGGGTTGGGTTGGTCGCGTCATTACCTGTCTGGGTACTGGACCGTGCGTTTGAGCGTCTGGTACGTCATTTAATTTGACCTGTCAAGCCCACAGAACGGGACGAGGGGCAAGTCCCCTCCTTCCGTTCTCGACGGCACAAAACACAAGGGGGCGCAATGGCTGATGCGGAATTGAATGCAGTGTTGGAGTTGTTGGCGTCGCTGCTGTTCAGCGGCCGCACCGGCGTGCTGCTGCTGCTGCTGGCCACTGCGGCTGTCATTGATGTCCGCTCCCACCGCATTCCGAATTGGCTGGTGCTGTCCGGCGCGGTGTACGCCCTGGTTTACAACACTGTGTTCCCGCCGTGGCATAACGGCACGGTTCTTTTTCCGCTGGCGGGCCTTGGGCTGGGTCTGGCGATGTTTCTGCCGCTTTACCTGCTGCGCGCCATGGGCGCCGGAGACGTGAAGCTGCTGGCGATGTGTGGCGCTTTTCTTGGCCCGAATGAAATTTGGCGCGCCGCGCTGGTGGTTTTGATTGCGGGCGGCTTGCTCGGAGTGGTTTTTGTTGTGGCCCATGGCAGCGCTTTGAGGGTTTACCAAAACCTCACGAGCCTGTTTCGCGTGGCCGTGTTCGACACGCTGGGCGGTGCAGCACCGAACCTGCG
>JANOTE010000191.1:0-2013 GCA_031416195.1 Rhodoferax sp. | reverse complement strand
CGTCCAGCATCATCTCGTGCCTGAGCGCCGCGCGCGAGAACGCCCGCGCGGTACGGGGCACGCTGACAACGGAAGTCTGGGAGACCGAAAACACCACCTGGCTTGAAGTCAAGCGCATGATCAATGCGGGTGATTTTGAGCGCAACCCGCCGCAGTTTTTTGAATGGGTGAAGTTCCGCTCGCACCTCTCGCGCGGCGTCACCGTGGGCACCAAGCTGATGGACGAGGCCCTTTACTTCATGCGCTTAGGCACTTTTTTGGAGCGGGCCGACAACACCGCCCGCCTCGTTGACGTGAAGTTTCACGCCGTTCAGAATGATTTTTTTGGAGCCGCTGGCGAGAAAGATCAGGAGTATGAGTTCTACCACTGGAGCGCGATTTTGCGCAGCGTCTCAGGCTTTGAGGTCTACCGCAAGGTCTACCGCGATGTGATCAAGCCGGAGCGCGTGGCCGAGCTGTTGATCCTGCGCGCCGACATGCCACGCTCATTGCATGCCAGCTTGAATGCCGTTGTCTCCAACCTGGCCCTGGTCGCCACCGACCTCAACAGCGAAACCAATCGCCGCGCGGGGAAACTTGCTGCCGAGCTGCGTTATGGGCGTATCGATGAAATCCTCGCCACCGGCTTGCATGCGTACTTGACGCAGTTTCTTGACCGTGTGAACGACCTGGGTGCGCAGATCAGCCGGGAGTTCCTGATTCCGTCAGAGGTTGAACCTGAAACGTCGATTCAGACCAAAAATTAACTCCTAGGTTAACCTTTAGTCAAAAATTGCGAAAAATCACAAAAAAACCCGATTTTACGAACTAAATATGCCTCTGGCTTCCGAATATATTGCACAACCAGCTATATATTTAGTAGTTACAAGATAGTGATTGCAGAATGATGCGAGGTTTCGCTAGGTCAACACCTCAAGCAGCCGATCCAACCCACCGCTGTTGATCGCCACCATCGCTTGTTCACGTACCTTCGGCTTGGCGTGATAAGCCACTGACAGACCCGCCACCGACATCATCGGCAAATCGTTCGCACCGTCGCCCATTGCAATCGCGTGGCGCGGGTGGATGCCGTTGCTGGCGCAGGTTTGAATCAGCATGCGGCGCTTCTCCTCGCCGTCGCAGATGTCGCCCCAGTGCTGGTTGAGCATGCGGCCCGTCAACCAGCCGGATTCATCAATCTCAAGAACATTGCTGCGCGTCGCATCAATGCGCAGCAGGTCGCGCACGCGGTCGGTGAAAAACGTGAAACCGCCGCTGACCAAGAGCGTCGTCATTCCAACTGCCTGGCACGCTGCCACCAGTTCCGCTGCGCCGGGGTTGAGCTTCAAACGATGGTTCAAAACCTCTTCCATGTGGCCAACCGTCACCCCCGCAAGCAGAGTCACGCGGCGGCGCAGGCTGTCTTTGTAATCAGTAATCTCGCCACGCATAGCCGCTTCAGTGATCGCCGCCACCTCCGCCTTGCGGCCCGCCGCATCGGCGATCTCATCGACACATTCGATGTTGATGAGGGTCGAATCCATGTCGAAGGCAATGAGTTTGAAATCGCTCAAGCGCAGCGGCGGGGTGAAGCCCTGAATCACCAGGCCGTTTGAAATTTCGCGGGAAACAATCATGATGGGCTCGATTTTCGCATCCGGCGGCGCGAGTTGCCGCAGGCGCTTTCCGCATCAGGATGGATCCAAAGACCGGGGGGCGCTGGCCGGTCGCAGGTGCGATGCGATATCTGCTGCCGGCGCCGGACGTGCGAACAAGTACCCCTGGCCTTGTTCACAACCGTTCTCACGCAGGAAGGAGGCCTGCTCCTGCGTCTCGATGCCTTCCGCGACCACCGTGAAGCGCAGCGTGTGCGCCAGGTCGATGATGGCCCGTGTGATGGCCGCAGAATCGGTGCTGGTGTGCAGGCTGCGCACAAAACTTTGGTCGATCTTGAGCGCCGTCAGTGGCAGGCGGGTGAGATAGGCGAGGCTCGAATAGCCGGTACCGAAATCGTCGATCGAGATTTTCAGCCCG
>JANOTE010000190.1:0-9955 GCA_031416195.1 Rhodoferax sp. | reverse complement strand
GCCGCCCATCACCTTGACCCAGTCGTGATGATCGGCGGCGATGGCCTGACCGACGCTGTCAAAAAAGAAGCCGATTTAGCGCTGAACGCGCACGGTTTGATCAAAATTCGCGTCTTCTCAGACGACCGCGCTGCGCGCGAGGTGATGTTTCAAACTCTGGCAGATGATCTGAACGCCGCCCCGATTCAACACATCGGCAAACTGCTGGTGATGTGGCGGCCCAAGCCCGAAAAAGAACGCGCCGAACGCGATGACGACCGCATGCCCGGCCCGCGTGATTTCAAGGTGCTCAAATACAGCAAACGTGGTGGTCAGCGGCCCGAGGTCAAAACCCTGCGCGTATTGGGCAACCAGCGCTTGACGCAGGGCGGCGAAGTCAAGCGCGCCAAGCCCAAGCAGATCAGCGTCAAGAAGCGCTCACAGACCTAAGCCGACTCGTCGTCGCATCAGACGTAAGACACCGTTACTACCTCGTAGTGCTTGATGCCGCCCGGCGCCTGCACTTCGGCGGTGTCGCCCTCCAGCTTGCCGATCAGGGCGCGCGCAATCGGCGAGCCGATGTTGATCAGCCCCAGCTTCAGGTCCGCCTCGTCTTCCCCGACGATCTGGTACTTCACCTTCGCGCCGGAGGCTTCGTCTTCAAGCTCCACGGTCGCGCCAAACACCACCTTGCCATCGGCATGCAAATCTGCTGGATCGATGATCTGGCAGGCTGACAGCTTGCCCTCAATCTCCTGAATCCGCCCCTCGATAAAGCCCTGGCGGTCTTTCGCCGCCTCGTACTCGGCGTTCTCGCTCAAATCGCCCTGCGCCCGCGCCTCGGCAATCGCGCCAATCACCCAGGGGCGCTCCACGGTTTTAAGTTTGTGCAACTCGGCCTTGAGCTTTTCAGCGCCGCGTTTGGTGATGGGGATGGTGGCCATATCAATTCAAAATATCGTTGTTCAAAAGGTATGGGACAGAGCAGCAACGAAGCTGGTCTGTCCCAGTGGAAGCACAGATTATCCCGGAAAAATGGCTGATTATGGAGCTACAGGGTATCGCTATGATCTGCTATATTATTAATAGCTAATTGTGCAATATATACGAGAGCTAAGCGCATATTTTATTAGTATTTTTATGATTTTCAGATAATTTTGATAAATAATTAACTCTTAGGTTAATTTTTAGCCAAAAACTGTTACCTTGCCTGACCTTAACGGCGCTTGATCAGTTTGCGGGCCAGGTTGGCAATGTCGGCGAAAAGAGGCTTTGGGTCTGCCATTGACCCGACGTAATAGCTGACCCGTGGACGGAAATAATCTGCAAAGAATCGGGTAATTTCAGGCAGTTTTTGAACCTTGAAGGAGCGGTCTGCAATCAAGCCGGGTTGAAAGACTATTCGAATCAGGCGCTTGATTTCGGTAGCGACCATGCGGCTTCGAAGGCCTGATTTTGGAGCCGCAAGCACTGGGTTGCCCAGGCCGCTTTCGAGTGAATAGGCAATCAGTGCGAATCCAGCGCCGCACTCGACAGCCAATGGAAAGCTGCCCCAAAACCGCCCGTTGATCTCCATCAACAGGGCCTTGCCGTTCCGCGGATTAAACCGGTATTCAACCATCGCCACGCCCTCCCATTGAATCGCTTTGAGCAGGGCTATCGATTGTTCTTGCAGCGCGCCATGCTGCGAAAGCGGCACGGCATCGCAGACGCTTGAGAACCCGCCTTCTGGCGGCCACTCGGCGATTCGTTGGTGCTGAAAGCGACGGATGCACTGGCCTTGGTGCATGTAGAAAAACTGGCCCAAGCCGTATCCCGCGCAATACTGCTGAACCAGTGGCCATTGGCCGATAGGTTGATAACGCTCGCCTACCGCTTTGAGCTCATCCGGCGTGTAAACATATTCGGCCTTGATCATCGGCAGCCCCGCCGCATTCAAGGCGCGAACGACCGCAGCCGGGTCTTTCCACTTAAGCACCGCCGGATACTGAAACGAGTTGGCCAGCGTTTCAAATTCAGCCCAACTCACGGGCTCCACAGTTGCGGGAATGTCAATGCCCACACCCCGCGCCATCTCCAAGGTGAGCTGTTTGTTCAGCACGATTTCCAGTGCCTGCTGCGATGGAGCGATCGGCTTGACCCGCCCAAATTCATGCCGATGGGCCGCAAGCCACGCCAGATTGCTTTCCGAAACCGCCAACAGGCAGCAGTCGCCCAGCTCTTCGCCCAAGGCGCGGATGGCGTTGATCAAGGCATCGCTTCGCGGCTCTGGCACGACCAGCCCGCGCGTCAGGTAGCGTGAATACAGCCCGATGGCGTGTGGCTCCTGGGCGATTCCATACACGGGAACTCCCGCGCGGCCAAGCTCTCTGACAATTCCCAATCCGATCTGCGTCTCAAGGCCTAAGACGATGCAGGGCGGCTTCCATGAGGGCTTCATGACGGCTTGATGTCAGCGCGTGCCGACAGGTTGAGGCGGCATCGGTAATGGCTGAAATTTCTCGAATCGCCGCTCCAGCCAGCGCTTGAGCAGGTGCCGCTTGCTCTCGGTAAAGTAGCCCACCAAGCCGACCGACAGGGCCACCATCACAGTGGTCAACAGCCAGTAGCCATGGCCCTTGGGGTCACCCCGGATGACTGCGGCCCAAAAGAGAAACAGCGGCTGATGCAGCAAATACAGCGTGAAGGTGTAGCCCGCCAGGAAGCGCACCGGTCGCTCAATCAACAGCAATATCGCCTCAAGCCTGAAGCTGACTCTGCGCATACCGACAAAGTTGGCCAATACCAGCAGCGTGAGCAGGTAGTCGCTGAGAAAAAATTTGGAGAAGGTGAACTCGGCATGCCATTTCGGCCCGACCAGCATTTTGAACTGCTCGGCCACCCACTCGGTCACGCCGACTTGGTGAAAAACAACGATGCCCACCAGCGATGCGACCACCAGCAGCCAGGCCCAGGCTTCAGCGATGCGGTTCAGGCGCTGCCAGCGATACAGCACCACACCCGCCATCCAAATGGGGGCCAGCAACACGATTTTGGGGCCCAGAATCAACGCGAGCAGCGCAAGCAGTGCCAGCGCCATTTTTCGGGGGAAGAAAGCGAATATTCCAAACGCCACGTAATACCAAAACTCGTAGCAGATGGACCAGAAGGGCACATTGGAAAAACTCGTGATGGAGACAAACCAGACCTCGTTGAGCAACAGCAAACTGGCCAGACCTCTGAGCACAAACTTGTCGAAAGGATACGAATACAACTCGGGATAAAGCTGCCTGCCAATCGCATCCAGAACAATGGTCAGGATGATGGTGGGCAAAACCACCGAATAAACCCGGGAGATGCGGCTGGCGGCGTAGCTGGCAGGCCTGTTCTCCTTGGTCGCGGTGATGTAGGCGATGACAAAGCCTGACAGCACAAAAAACACGATCACCGAGCTGTGCCCAAAATTACTGGCAGGCAATACGTCTGATACGAGCAGCCGCTGGTTGGAGTGATAGAGGTAGACCAGGCAGGCTGCCAGGAAGCGGACAAGGTCCAGGTAAATCGAGAAGGTCTTGCTCATCTCGATCAACTTAGACGGATTCGATCACACAGACCACTTCAGGCAACCCGGCTGATGAGTTGTTCAAGGTGTCTTCGCGTGGTCGAAACCAAGCTGGCAGTGGGCACTGCCGCGGCCGGGTTTCCAGCGGTGTTTCCAGCGGTGTCTGCAGCGATGCTTTCCACCCATTGGGTATAGCCGGTGACCGGGTATTGCGTGCGATGCTCAGACAGGTAGGCGCAGAGTTGCTCAAAGCGCCGCACCACAACCCAGGACGGTACGGCGGCGCCTGGCTTGAGCATCTCAAAGTTATGTGAGACGATGGTGAAGTCGCTCAAGCCGGCTGCTTTCGCACTCGCCATCGCCTCTTTCAGTTCGCCCACACTGCAAGCCGCAACGTGAGCCGGCCGATCTTTGCCAAACCCGTCTTTGAACACGGTGACGGGGTAGGTGGTGATGCCGTTGATGACAAAAGGCGCATCGACTTGGCCTGCGCGGCTAATGCCGGGGCCGCTGATGGCGTAGCAACGATTGAGGCTGCTGTCAACCAGAATGCCGTTGCGGCGAAGCGCTTCAAACGTATCGCGGTTGGCGGCAAAACTTCCCGCGCGAAACGCCGTGATCGGCCCGCTGCCGGCGCGCTGCAGTAAATCCTTCGCAAAAGCGATCAGGCTGATTTGTTCATCCAGCGAGTAAAAGGTGAGGTGCTGCCGCTTTTTTTCATGGTCGACAATGATGGCGGGTTTGATTTCATCCGTCCACTCAGGGTGAATATGCAACTGAACCTGCTGCCCCGCATCGCGGATCAACTTGACGATAGCCTGCAGGTGCTCAATGCCAAAACGCGCGGCAAACAGCGGCTCCACAAAAAAAACACCTTGCAGCCGGTTGCGGTTCAGGATTTCGAGCGTTTTGGGCAGGGCGTATTGCCCGTGACGAGAGGTGCCATACACATAGCGCTCAAAACTGGCCTCGAACGAGGAGTCCAGCGCGTCCCAGCCGTTGCACCAAACTTCAACGTCAAATGTCAGATGGATGTTCATCGGTTTATGCACGGACTGTTTGCAACACGAAATTCTTCAGCGAGATGAGTTACCGCCGATTGAATCAGCGTAAAACAGGTCTGAAAGTACTCATCCGAGAGTGTATGCGGATCGTGCAGATGGATTCGATGCGGTGACGACCAGTTGCCCAGAGGCGCAATCGCCCCAGCCGGATACCCTCGCGCCATCAACTGGCGCATATGGCGCACTTCCATCGCAAGCAGCAGATCGCCTTGTCTGTAGACGTAGTCTGAGATGTCAGTCGCTGTATGGGCCGACAGATCAATGCCGAAACCGCGCGCCGTTGTGACTGCTGTGTGAAAGGCTGGAGCGCCTGTGGTTGTTGACAGACCAATTGAGTGGGTATTAAGTCCGCGCGCCTGAGCGATTGCACCTGCAAAAGCGCTTCGGTTGATGTTACCGAGGCATACGAAAATCAGGCGCTTTACCTGTTGCGGATTGACATCCAAATGCGCATCAATTCTGCCGCTTGCGTACTCTGCCTGGCCCAACAGTGCGCGTACCCAACCCCTGAAGGTACCGTAGTTAACCTGGGTAAGTTTTTTGATCTGTGAAATCAATTTATTTTTATAGCAAAAAAGTTAATGAATACGGGAGCTAGAGGCGTATTTTAATAATATCTTGCTAATTCTAAGCCATTCAGAGCCCAAAACTAACCTACAGGTTAATTTAAGCGGTAGCGGGTATTTTCGTATCAGCGACTTCTTGCCCATGTCCCTGCGGCAGCTCCCGCATGTTGCGAATCACGGCAATGCGCCATGCACAGAGGGCCACCAGCAGTGTGCCAGCGCCGCCCAAGCCCATAGCGTACTGCAAGCCAAAGTGCTCGCCGACGTAGCCGCCCAACAGCGCGCCAGGGCCTGCAGGCAGCAAAATCAGCCAGCGCATGGTGCTGGTCATTCGGCCCAACAGCGGCGCGGGCGTGACGGCTTGGCGCAGCGCCAAAAAGTTGATGAAAAGCAGGATCGCACCCACGGCACCGAGTAGCAGCATGATCACAAATTGCAGGTTGCCCAGCCTGCCAGGTGACGCAAACGCCAATTGCAGCCAGCCCACCCCGGTGCAGACCATCCCCAGCACCAGGCAGGGACCAGGGCCCAGGCGCTTGGAGATGCGATTGCCAAACACGCTGGCGGCCACCGCGCCAAAGCCGATAGCGGTGTAGCTCAAGCCGACTTGTTGCTCGCTCAAGCCCAGCGTGCGCACCGCAAACAGAATTTGCGCAACAAGGGCCGAGTGCGTGAAAAACTGCCATGCGCCGACTACGATGGCCATGCTGGGCAGCAAGGGCTGGTGGCGCACAAAACTCAAGCCTTCTTTGAGATCGCGCCAGAAGTGCGGCTCGGTCTTGGTCTGCACCACTTCAGCAATGCGTACGCCGCGCAGAATCAACACACTGGTCACCAGCATGAAAGCATCAGCCAGCAAGGCAAATGGCGCCCCCACCAGCTTGATCAGCAAGCCTGCCAAACCGGGGCCAACCACTTCAGCACCCGAACCCGCCAGCGCGTTTTTGGCATGCGCCTCGACCAGGCGTTCGCGCGGCACGACCTGCGTCAGCACGATTTGCGCTGCTGTGCCGACGATCACAAACCCACAGCCCAGCGCAAAGCCGATGGCGTACAGGTAGCCCATCGTCAACCAGCCCAGCGCCCACACTGCCGGCACGCTGGCCAGCACCACAGAGATAAGCAACTCGCCGACGATGTAAACCGGCAGTTTGCGCACGCGATCCAGCCACACCCCCGAGGGCAATGAGAGCAGTACAAACGGCAGCAGCTCCATCATCGTCAACAGACCCATCTGCGTGGGCTTGGCATGCAACAGCACGGCGGCGGTGAGCGGCAGCGCCAGCAGGGTGACCTGCTGGCCCAACGAGCTGATCAAAATCGACAACCACATCCGTCGATAGACAGGGTCACGCAGCAGGTCGTTGCTGGGTAACTTGAAGAGGTTGATAAGACGGGTCAACAAGTCAGATCAACAGGCACGCGGCCTGCGTTTGGCCGTTAATCTGGCGCAGTAACGGCAGCTCCTGCGCGCAGCGCGCTTCGGCTTTGGGGCATCGCGTTCTGAAGGTGCAACCCGAGGGTGGGTTTACGGGTGAGGGCAGATCGCCTTGCAAAATCTGCACCGTCTTGCTGCGCTCGCGACGCGGGTCAGGAATGGGGATGGCCGACAGCAGCGCCTGCGTGTAAGGATGCATCGGATTAGCGTACAGAGCTTCCTTTTGCGCCAGCTCGACCGCGCGGCCCAAGTACATCACCATGATGCGCTGGCTGATGTGTTTGACCACCGCCAGATCGTGCGCGATGAACACCAGCGCCAGGCCCATCTCGGCTTGCAATTCTTTGAGCAGGTTGATGATCTGTGCCTGGATCGACACATCCAGCGCAGAAACCGGTTCATCACAAATCACCAGTTTAGGCTCCAGCACCAGCGCGCGCGCAATGCCAATTCGCTGACACTGCCCGCCTGAGAACTCGTGTGGGTAGCGGTTGAATTGCTGCTCGGTCAAGCCCACGCGCTGCATGATTTGGCGCACCTTTTGCAGCACCTCAGTTTGGGGCATGTCGGGGTAATGCGTCTTCAACGGCTCGGCAATGATGCGGCCCACCGTCATGCGCGGATCGAGTGAGGCCAGCGGATCCTGAAAAATCATCTGCACGCTTTTGCGCACAGTCTGCCAGGCGGCCTTGTCGCGGGCCTGCAGGTCTTGGCCCTGCCAAGCGATGCTACCCGAGGTGGCAGGAATCAGATTGAGCAGGCCACGCGCCAGGGTCGATTTGCCACAGCCCGACTCACCCACGATGCCCAGCGTTTCACCCGGCATGATGTCGAACGACACACCATCCACCGCTTTAAGCACGCGCGCAGGCGACCACGGCATCATAGATTCGCTGGCGAGGTTGAAGTGAACTCTGAGGTTGCGAACTGACAACAGGGGAGACAAAAGTGGTTGCGCACTCATACCGACACCTCCAGCTCCACGGGCATCTGGGTGCCTTGCGATACCTCGACCGGACTTTTGAAACAGGCGCGCAGCACGTCAGAGGCATCCTCACCGACGGTGCGCGTGGCGACCAGCGGTGGCATCGCGCTGCGGCACTGTTCCATCACAAAACTGCAGCGCTCGCTGAACGGGCAACCAAGTGGCAGACGCGACATATTGGGCGGCACACCGGGTATCGCCACCAGCGCCTGGTCGCGGTCTTCGAGTCGCGGCACAGCACCCAACAGACCCACGGTATAGGGGTGGCTGGGGCGGTAAAAAATAGACTCGGCACTGCCCTGCTCCATGATGCGGCCACCGTACAACACGATCACCTCGTCGCACAGGCCCGCCACCACGCCCAAGACATGGGTGATCATCACAATCGCCGTGCCAAAGTCGCGTTGCAAATCTCGCAACAAGGAGATGATCTGCGCTTGAATCGTCACGTCCAGCGCGGTGGTGGGTTCGTCCGCAATCAGCACGTCCGGTTCACACAAGAGCGCCATTGCAATCATCACGCGCTGGCGCATACCGCCTGAAAACTCATGCGGGTACTGATCCAGGCGGCGCGCTGCTTCGGGGATTTTGACGGCATCCAGGGCCTTGAGCGCACCAGCGCGGGCTTGCGCGCGGGTCATGCCCTTGTGAAATTCCAGCACCTCGGTCATTTGACGCTCCACTGTCAAATACGGGTTGAGCGAGGTCATCGGGTCTTGAAAAATCATCGCCACCCGGTTGCCGCGAATTTTGTTCAGGTCTTTGGCCTGCATGCTGATCAAGTCTTGCCCGTTGAACTTAGCCGTGCCGCTGGCCCGCCCGTTGACGGCCAGCAAGCCCATCATGGCCAGCACCGACTGGCTTTTGCCCGAACCGCTCTCGCCCACGATGCCCAGCGTCTGGCCACGCTCCAGTGAAAAATTGATGCCGTTCACCGCAGTGACCCGCCCATCGGGCGTATCGAAATGAACGCTTAGGTTGTCGACTTCAAGCAATGCCATTTTTTGACTGGTTTTCGTTAACGCTTTTTCAACGTTCTTTAGCGTTCTTTGGGATCAAGCGCATCACGCAAACCGTCGCCGATGAAGTTGAAGCAATACAGGGTGATTGACAGCAGTGCTGCGGGGAACAGCAAAATCCACGGTGTCGCTTCCATGGAGGACGTACCGTCGTGAATCAACACGCCCCAACTGGTCATCGGCTCCTGAATGCCCAGGCCCAAAAATGAGAGCACAGACTCGGTCAAAATCACGCCCGGCACGGTGACGGTGGTGTAGATCACCACAATGCCCAAAAGATTCGGCACGATGTGCGAGAAGATGATGCGCGTGGTGGAAACACCCATGGCGCGCGCGGCCTCCACAAATTCGGTGGATCGAAGCGACAGCGTTTGCCCGCGCACCACACGGGCCATGTCCATCCACGAAAACGCAGTGATGGTGAGCACCACCAGATGGAAATCGCGGCCCAAAATCGTCACCAGCAAAATCGCAATCAGCAAGTAGGGAATGGCATACATCATGTCGACAATGCGCATCATCAAAGCATCCACCTTGCCACCCAGAAAGCCCGCTGTGGCACCCCAGATGATGCCGATGGTGACGGAGGACAAAGTGGCCAGCACGCCGACCATTAAAGACACGCGCCCGCCAATCAAGCTGCGCACCAGCAGGTCGCGCCCCGCGTCGTCTGTGCCCCACAGGTGAAAGTTTTTCAGCGTGGGCGGCAGGCTCATCGCATCCCAATCTGCGCTGTCAAACGCATGCGGCAGCACCCACGGCCCAACCACGCAGGCCAGGGCAATCAGCGTGAGCAAGATCAAACTGACCACCGCCGCCTTGTTGCGCCAAAAGCGCCTGCGCGCATCGGCCCACAGGCTGCGGCCTTTGACAGGCGTGGTCGCGTTGGCGTTGACGGCTGCCATGGCTGCATTGATGCCTGTGCCCGCAAGCGCGGTCACCAGGCCATCGTCACGGTTGGAAAAAGCCATGCTGCTCAGTACCGAATCTTGGGGTCAAGCCAGGCGTAGGCCAAATCGACCAGCAGGTTCAGCATCACCGCCAGCACTGTGATCAGCACCACCAGGCCGAGCACCAGCGTGTAATCGCGGTTGCCTGCGCCATTCACGATGAGCTTGCCCAGGCCGGGCAAGGAGAACACGGTCTCGGTCACCAAAGCTGAGGTGATGCTGGAGATCGCCAGCGGGCCTATTACCGACACCACCGGCAGAAGCGCAGGCTTGAGCGCATGGCGCAGCACCACCACACGCGTGGGCAGACCTTTGGCGCGCGCGGTGCGAATGAAGTTGCTGTGCATCACTTCCAGTAAGCTGCCGCGCATAATGCGGCCAATGGCCGAGACGTTGATGAACGTCAGCAGCGC
>JANOTE010000189.1:0-1800 GCA_031416195.1 Rhodoferax sp. | reverse complement strand
ATCGGTCACCAAATCGGTTTTGGCCAACCGCGCCGCCGTCTCGGCTTGCTTCGCGAGAAGGTCGCCACCCAATTGCTGGCCAATCGACTTCGCAATCGCGCAGACCCGCAGCATCCGCTCGCCTTGCGTGCCAAGATTGTTGTGGTAGACCACTTTGGACAAACCCTCAACCCGAGAGTCCAGCGTCTTTTTGCGATCTTGATCGAAGAAAAATTTCGCATCCGCCAACCGTGGCCGCACCACCCGCTCGTTGCCTTGAATCACGGCACTGGCATCAGCCGGGCTGATGTTGCTGACCACCAGGAACTTGTTGGTCAGCTTGCCAGTAACGTCCAGCAATGGGAAGTACTTTTGATTCGCCTTCATCGTGAGGATGAGGCATTCTTGCGGCACATCGAGAAACTGCTTTTCGAACTCACATATCAACACATTCGGGCGCTCAACCAGCGCAGTGACTTCATCGAGCAGGGCGTCATCGTCGATGGCTTTGACCCCGCCGCCAATCTTGGCAGCCGCCGCGCCTAGCTGGCGCTCAATCTCAGCGCGGCGACCCGCAAAGCTGGCGATCACCGCGCCGTCTTCAGCCAGCGTCGCTGCATAGCTGTCGGCATCTTTGATAACGACAGGCGATACGGCTGCTTCAAAACGATGGCCGTGCGTGGTGTTGCCCGAATGGAGCCCCAGCACGTGTACGGGCACAACGTCAGACCCATGCAGCGCCACCAGCCCGTGCGCGGGGCGCACAAAGCTGACGCTCGTCCAGCCGGGCAATTCACAACCGCTTTCCAACTGATAGCTCATGACTTTGGGAATCGGCAATCTGGCAATCGCCTCTTCAATCGCTTTTTGCAGGCCATCAGCCAGGGTCGCGCCTGTGACGACGCTCTCGTAAAACAACGCCTCAGCCTTGCCGTCCATCACGCGCTTGAGCCCAACAACGGCACGCTCATCCGCGCCCAGCCCTTGCAGACGCTTGAGTAATGCGGGCGTGGCATGACCCGATGCGTCTAGCCCCACAGTCACTGGCATGAGCTTTTGCGAGACGGCCTTATCTGGTGCCTGCGTGGCGACATCTGTAATGTGAGCGGCCAAACGGCGCGGTGAGGCAAAGTTAGCCACAACGGTATCGCCATCAACCAGACCTTGCGCTTTAAGCGAATCCGCCAAGACTGACGCAAATGCTTCGCCCAGTTTCTTGAGCGCCTTAGGCGGCAACTCTTCGACGAACAGTTCAACCAATAGATTTTTCGCAGTCATTTTCAAGCCGCCTTCTTCACCATCTGCGCCACCCACTCACGCGGTGCCAGCGGAAAGCCCAATCGCTCGCGCGACTCAAAGTAGCTTTGCGCTACGCTGCGCGAGATATTGCGAATGCGCCCAATGTAGGCGGCGCGCTCGGTCACGCTGATGGCCCCGCGCGCATCGAGTAAATTGAAGCTGTGTGCGGCTTTGAGCACTTGCTCGTAGGCCGGCAGTGCCAGTTGCGATTCGATCAAATGCTTGGCTTGCTTCTCATGCGCGGTGAAAGCGGTGAAGAGAAAATCGGCATCGCTGTGTTCGAAGTTGTAGGTGGACTGCTCGACTTCGTTTTGCTTGTAAACGTCACCGTAAGTCAATCCATCCGTCCAGGTCAGGTTGTAAACGTTATCCACACCTTGCAAGTACATCGCCAGGCGCTCCAGGCCGTAGGTGATTTCTCCGGTGATGGGGCGACAGTCGATGCCGCCGACTTGCTGGAAGTAGGTGAACTGCGTCACCTCCATGCCGTTGAGCCAAACCTCCCAACCCAGGCCCCATGCA
>JANOTE010000188.1:0-1842 GCA_031416195.1 Rhodoferax sp. | reverse complement strand
GGTGTTGAACGCGTCGGACACTTGCGAGGCCATCAGCGCCAGACGCGGGCCGTTGACCTGGCCGAAGCCTTCGGCGCGGGCGTTGGGGCTGTTGATCACGGTGTCGATCGCCAATTTGAGGCGGCGCGTCTCCAGCTCGACATTCACAATGCCATCGCGCGCTTTCACGTGAGTAATGGCATCGGCCGGGTTGGCAATCACATCCTTCACACCTTTGGCAAAGGCCACCAAAAAGGCTTTGACGGCTTCGGGGTTCTCTTTCAGTATTTTGGGCGAGGCGATGACCGCGTTGCCATACAGCTTCACGCCGTGATCGGGGTAGGGCAGCACCACCACATCTTCTGCCTTCACGCCGCGCGCCTCCAGGTTGAGCACGGAGGTGAAAGTAAAGCCGGTGATGGCATCCACATCGCCGCGCACCAGCATGGTTTCGCGCAGCGGTGGGTCCATTGCTGTCCACTGCACGCCGCTGATGTTGTTGGCCTTGGCGAAGATCGGGAAGGCGCGTCGGCCTGCGTCAAATACCGGGGCACCCAATTTTTTGCCGTTCAAGTCCGCAGGCGTTTTGATGCCTGATTTTTTCAGCGCCATCACCGAGGCGGGCGTGTCGTTGTAAACCATCATGATCGCCACGGGCTTGTTCGGCGCATCCGGGTTGTTGGCGTGAAATTCCA
Source organism: Rhodoferax sp. (assembly GCA_031416195.1). Lineage (GTDB taxonomy): Bacteria > Pseudomonadota > Gammaproteobacteria > Burkholderiales > Burkholderiaceae_C > JANYCG01. The sequence continues at coordinate 1,168 of JANOTE010000188.1, read as the reverse complement.
TCACCGCCGCCAAATCGGCAAAGCCAATGTCGTAAGCACCCGAGGCCACGCGCGTAACTGCGCCGCCCGAACCATTGCCTGCGTCAACCGTCACGTCCAGCTTGGCATCCTTGAAGTAGCCCTTGGCGACCGGGGCGAGGAACAAAGCGGCGGGGCCTTCAAAGCGCCAGTCGAGCTGAAATTTGATCGGCGTGACCTGGGCTTGAGCCAAACTTTGAGTGGCGAGAAGGGCCGTAGCGAGGACGGATTTAAGCAGTGCGCGCTTGTGCATAGAGTCTCCAAAGACGAATGACGGGTAAATCTAACGAATATTCCAAACCAACGCAAGAACAGTGCCCGCTCAAGTATTTTCTCGAAAGGGTATACAAAATTTGTGTACAGATTATCGGAAGTTGCACCACCGTCTTAATTGCGGGAAACCCTAGGGCACACCGCACTTAGGCGAGTAAATCGTGCAGGGTGCGAGCGATTACTTTCGTGGCGCGGCGAAGGTCTTGCAGGTCCAGCCGCTCGTCAGCGCGCTTGGCATGCGACTCCAGCACCGTGCGTGGCCCCGCGCCGTAAATCACGCCGGGAATGCCCGCCTCACTGAACAGGCGCACATCGGTGTACAGCGGCGTTCCCATGGCAGGGATTTTCTCGCCAAAAACTTGCTCACCATGCTTTTGAATCGCATCCACCAGTGGCTTGTTGTCCGGCAGCGCGCGCATGGCGTTGGCCAGCAAGATGCGCTTGACATCGACGGACACGCCAGGTTGCCCAGCGGCAACCTCGGCGATGATGATGCGCAGCTGGGCTTCAACTTCAGCCGGGTTTTCCTCGGGGATCATGCGCCGATCCAGCTTGAAGGAGACGCGCCCCGGCACCACGTTGGTGTTGGTTCCGCCTTCGATCATGCCAACGTTCAAATAGGGGTGGGTGATGCCTTCGACACGGGATCGAATCGATTTGTAAAGCGTGTTTTGGGCATACAGTGCCGTCAAAATTTTCACCGCAGCCTGCAGCGCATCCACGCCTGAATCAGGAATCGCCGCGTGCGCCATCTTGCCATTTACGGTCACTTCCAGTTGCAGACAGCCGTTGTGCGCGGTGATCACTTGGTAGCTGAAGCCAGCGGCAATCATCAGGTCTGGTTTGATGACGCCGTGCTTGAGCAGCCAAGCCGGGC
>JANOTE010000187.1:0-4538 GCA_031416195.1 Rhodoferax sp. | reverse complement strand
CTGCACAACCTCAAACACAACAAGGTGCTGCATGAGCACAACCTGTTCGTCACCGTGCGCAACCACGAGGTGCCGTGGGTCGGGCTGGACAAGCGGCTGCAGGTTGAGACGCTGGGGCATGACTGCTGGCAGGTCATCGTGAACTACGGTTTCAAAAACAACCCGGATCTGCCCAAGGCGCTGCAAGCCATCAAGGGCCGCGGCTGCGAGCTCGAAGAAATGACCACCAGCTACTTCCTGTCGCGCGACACGGTGATCCCCACCATTGGCGGTGGCATGGCGCAGTGGCGCGAGAAGTTGTTTGCGCAGATGCACCACAACGCCAGCGGCGCGGCGGACTTTTTAAAGCTGCCGAACAATGCGGTGGTGGAACTAGGCAGCAAGATCGAAATCTAAAGGACTATGGATTTCGGGCCACAATGCGCACCGCGAAGCCCCGCTCATCACGTTCCTGGTCACTTTGAGCGGCCTGCACATCGAGGGGGTAGGCTCGGCCTTTTGGGGCGTGGTGGCCGGCGCGTTGGCGCTTTTTGTGCAAAACTTGGCAAGACCCAAACCCTGGTCGAAACCTTAAGACTCAAAGATTTATGCACATCCTTTTCATTGCCGACCCGCTCGAATCGTTCAAGATTTACAAAGACACCACTTTTTCGATGATGCGTGAGGCGCAGCGGCGCGGCCATACCCTGTCCGTCTGCGAGCCCAAAGATATCCGCTGGCAGCAGGGTGAAAAGGTGACGGCCTTTGTGCGCGATATCACGCTCACGGGTGATGCAGACGCGTGGTTTACGTCCAAACAGGCTCATCCCGACGAACGCCCACAAGCCCTGGCTGAATTTGATGCCGTGGTGATGCGCAAAGACCCGCCGTTTGACTCGGAATATTTCTACGCCACGCACTTGCTGGAGCAGGCCGAACGCGACGGCGCGCGCGTGTTCAACAAGCCGCGGGCGCTGCGCGATCACCCGGAGAAGCTGGCGATTCTTGAATTTCCGCAGTTTATCGGGCCCACGCTGGTGACACGTGATGCGAGTGACATCAAGCGCTTTCATGCGCAGCATAAAGACATCATCCTCAAGCCACTGGATGGCATGGGTGGCATGGGCATCTTTCGCGTGAAGGAAGACGGCCTGAATTTGGGCTCGATCACCGAAACGCTGAACAAAGACGGCGCGCAAAGTGTGATGGTGCAAAAGTTCTTGCCCGCCATCAAAGCGGGTGACAAGCGCGTGCTGGTGATCGGTGGCAAGCCGGTGCCGTATTGCCTGGCGCGCATCCCGCAGGGCGACGAAGTGCGCGGCAACCTGGCGGTGGGCGGCAAGGGCGTGGCGCAAGCCTTGAGCGCACGCGATGCCGAGATCGCCAGTGCGCTGGGGCCGATCATGAATGCACGTGGCTTGCTGTTGGTGGGGCTGGACATCATTGGCGACTCGCTCACCGAAATCAACGTCACCAGCCCGACCTGCTTTCAGGAAATCTTTGACCAGACTGGGTGCGACGTGCCTGCGCTGTTCATCGATGCGCTGGAGCGGGCCTTGGAGAAAATTTTAACTAAAAATTAACCTATAGGTTAATTATTAAAATAATTTCGTGAAAAAGTCACGAAATATGAATAAAATACGGCTCTAGCCTTCGTACTATTTGCATAGAAAGCTATACTTAATATAGTAACTTATGAGATACCTGCAAGCAATTTCCATGCTTTCAGGGCTGCGCTGACGCTGATTTGATGTGACGCGAACTTGCTGTGCTGTCGTGACATGTCGGTAAAATTCTTTAATCGCTTATATATTGCAATACCGAGCACAACACCGAAAAAAGCTGCCGCTTTCAATGAGGAAAGTCAGCGTCGGAAAGTCTTGAAAAGAGCAAAATGAACAACGACGGTGACACCGAATTCCCGCAATTAGCCAGCACAGCTTCAGGTCTGCTCAAACCCGGCATGCCGCAGTTTGATGCAGCGCTCAAGAACGCCAAAATCATGATGGTGGACGACGATCCGCTGATGACTGCTCTGGTTCAAAAATACCTCGCCCGCGCGGGATACGGTCGCTTCGTCTGCACCAACGATCCGCGCGAAGCCATCGCGCTGATGACCCACGAAAAGCCCGATTTGCTGCTGCTGGACGTGCTGATGCCCCACCTGCCCGGCTTTGAGCTGCTCGAAGCGGTGCGCGAACATACGCTGCTCGGTGCCACGCCAATCATCATCCTGACGGCGCAAACGACGGCCGAGTCCAAGCTGCGCGCCTTGCAATTGGGGGCCTCCGACTTCTTGTCCAAACCCGTAGACCCCAGCGAGCTGGTGCTGCGCGTGCGCAACACGCTGGCTTTTTTGCAGTATCAATACCGGGTGGCCAACTTTGACGCGGCCACCAACCTGCCGGGCCACCAGTTGTTCGATGCCAACGTGGATGCCATGCTGGCGCGGCGCAACTCAGCCGACGAGCTGGTCACCCTGTTCATCGTTGCAGTGCCTGAATGCGATCAATTGGTGCGCACGCTGGGCCAAGAGTCTGCGGACATTTTGGCCAATGTGATAGCGACCCGGCTGGAGCGCTTTTTGGTCAGCGAGGAAGTGCTGTGGGCTTCTAACCAGATCGCTGAGCGGTTGCCCTGCATTGCCCGTCTGGACGACCAGCGTTTCGCGCTGGCGATTCAGTCAATGGCTGATGCGGTAGCTATTGAAGCCTCTGCGCGGCGGCTGCTGGCATTGCTGTGCGAGCCGGTGACGGTGGGGCGCCATCACGTGTGGCCCAACGTTTGGGTGGGCATTTCAGCTTCACCGGCGGACGGCGAGCGCGGCACTGATTTACGCCATGGCGCGACGCTTGCCGCTGTGCACGCGGGCTTGCAGCAGCAGCCCGAGGCGCGCTTCTGGTTTGCGTCACCCGAGTTGAGCCTTGAATCCTTTCAAAAAGTCACGCTGGGCAGCGAACTGCGTGGCGCTGCACAGCGCGGCGAGCTGGAGCTGCATTACCAGCCCAAGGTGGACGTTGACAGCCACCGCGTGGTGAGCGCTGAGGCGCTGATTCGTTGGCGCCACCCCGAGCACGGGTTGATCCCAGCCGGTGATTTTATGAAGCTGGCGCAGGAGCACGGTCTGAGCACTCACTTGGGCGAGTGGGTGTTCCAGCGCGCCTGTGTGGATGCGGCAAGCTGGGCCGAGGCGGGCATGGGACACCTCAAAGTGTCGGTCAACGTCGGCAAGCCGCATTTGCATTCGCCACAGTTCTGCGAATTCGTAAAAAACACCCTGGACAGCAGTGGCCTGGCGCCGAATCTTCTGGTGATGGAAATCACCGAGAGCATGCTGACCGAAGACCTGCAGGCCAGCCTGGAGTTGCTCAATGAACTAAAAGCGCTTGGCGTGGGCCTGACGATTGACAACTTTGGTTTGGGCTACTCACCGTTGAGCTACATCAAGACATTTCCGTTTGATGTGCTCAATATTGATCGCTCATTTGTGGCTGGTCTGCCCGGGCAACGCGCTGATATTGTTGTCACCCGCACCATGATCGAGCTGGCCCACCGCCTCGGAATGAGCGTGACGGCGCAGGGGGTCGAAACGCCCGAGCAGTTGGCTTGCCTGAAACATCTGGAATGCGATGCGTTTCAGGGCTATCTGTTTGCGCCTGCGATGCCATCCGGCGACTTCATTGATCTGCTCGCGCATGATCAGGCCGCAAAATAAAACCCAAGGACACCATCATGGCGTCTTCCTCCCTCAAAGTCCAAACCCACCTCACCTTGCTGGGCGCCGTGCTGCTGTGAAATGGTGCGGCCATGGCGCAAACCCCACCGTGCGCCGATGAATGGAACTATGTTGTCGCCCCGCGCGACACGCTGATTGGCTTGGTGGCGCGCTTGGCTTGCTTGCTCGCGCAGTCGGGCTTGTTTGATGGTTGCTGTTTTGGATTGATAATGGCGGCGAGCTCTTCTCACGATGAGACCGCCATGAAAAAACCTCTGCAAGCACCTCAAAAGTCTCCCCGAACGGTGCCCGTCAAGGCCTACGACGACCAGCTTCCGGCAACCGTACCCGATGCACAGGAGAGCAACTCGGAGTCGGTCTGGGCGATGTTTCAGCAGTCGATCATCCACACCGAAGAACGGGTGGCTGTAGCGGTGGAGTTGGCTGCTGCCAAGGCCAAGGACGAAGCCGCGTCTGCGGCTAACCCACCGCCCCAATCTGACCCAGCCGCACCCGAGCACGAATCCGATTTTGCCGATACCACCATTGAAAACACCAGTTTCTCGGTGTTGCCAAATGACGCGACGCAGCCTGCGCCACTCAAGCCCGAAGGCCAGTAGCATCACCTCGTGTCAGGTTGAATGGTGCCTTTGACCCCGCTCGCACCCTACGCCTGCGACCCGGCCCAGTCGCGCGGACGCCGCCACAACGAAGCCACTGCCCCTGCCCGCACCGAATTCCAGCGCGACCGCGACCGCATCGTTCATTCCACCGCGTTTCGCCGCCTGGTTTACAAAACCCAGGTTTTCCTGAACCACGAGGGTGACCTGTTTCGCACCCGCCT
>JANOTE010000186.1:0-2145 GCA_031416195.1 Rhodoferax sp. | reverse complement strand
TGCGCGCCACGGCATCACCTGCAACGCCATCCTGCCCGGCCTGATCGAGACCGTGCCGGTGGGCCAGCTGCCGCCGCTGATCCGCGACGATGCGCTGTCGCTGGTGCCCGCCCGCCGCACCGGCACACCCGACGAGGTGGCCGCGCTGGTGGCCTTCTTGTGCAGCGACGACGCGGCCTTCATCAACGGCGCCGAGATCGAGATCGACGGCGGCGCCCACCTCTGCCAGGTGGTGCTGGGCAGCACCAGGGAAGTGCTGGCGCGCCGGCCCGTGCCGGGTGCGACCCGCTGAGCTGCCCCTGCCAGCCCCGGCGGCCCGCGCCGCGCCGCAGACTTTCGCCCCTGCGCCTTGAACACAGCGCCCGCTCGCTCGGCCTGCAGCAGCTGGTGGCCGCCTTCATGGACGAACCCATCTACCCGGTGGAACAACGCTTTCACCAGCAGACCCGCGAGGGCGCCCGCTACCCGATTAGCCGTCGCTACTCGTAGTGTGTCCACATGCGAAGAACCCGCACGATTCGTTCTTTTGTAAAAATCTCATAAACCAGTCTATGTTGTATATTTATTCTTCTGGAATACGCTCCAGCCAAATCACCAACCAGCTTTTCGAATGAGGGTGGATTTTGATAAGGATCTTGGCCAACTATTTTTAGTAGTTCCTCTGCCTTTGGTTTTAGGCCGTTGGCAGCAAGTTTTTTTGCGTCTTTTTGTGCCTGCTTGGCATAGACAATCTGCCAGCTCACCAGTCAAGCTCCTTCGAACTCTCATCCAGTGGTTCAGCCATGCCCTCCTTTATGGAATCACGAAGCCCCGGTACGGCCAACAAAAATAGCGTTTCCTGGATTGCCTTCCAATCTTCTTCTGAGACGAGTACTGCTCCAGTTCTTTTTCCGGAAATGAAGATGGGTTCATGTGATTTCGCTGTTTGGTCAATCAATCGGTATAAGTTCGCGCGCGCTTCGCTAGCAGTCAAGATGGTCATTTGCAACTCCTTCGACAAAAGCGTACGTTAAACGGTACGCATTGTCAACTGCGATGACGACAACGGACTTGAATTGGCGACGGCTAACGGGTGGCCGTCCAGCCCCCGCTGTAGTCGCAGCGCATGACGAAGCGGATGCCTCGTGCAATCAACAAGGAACAAGGAACAAGGCGATCAACCAAGCCGCGGGGTAGCCCCGGTCGAGCACCAACACATCGTCGGGCCCAAGCACATCGAGTGCTTCGACCAGTATGCGCCGCTCGGCCACAAACTGGCTGTGCACGCTGGCGTGCAGGGTCAACTCCGCACCCGGCAGGTACAGCACCAACAGGCGCTGGTCGCGCTCGGCGGCCGAGCGGCTGAGCAAAAACTGGCCCGGGTGGCCGGCATCAGCAGCGAAGCGTCTGCGGCCACCACGCGCAAGCCGCACCAGCGCGGGATCAGGCCGGCGGCATCGGCACGCGCAACCCCCAGGTCATTGAGCGCGGCAAGTGCGGGCAGATGCCGTCGGCCACGGGCCTTGGCAAAGGCGCGATCAGTGACAACGCGGCTGAGCTCATGGGTGTGGCTCACAGAGCCGAAGAAGGCATCCAGCATGGCCTGCTGAGACTGATGGCGCATCGTCAGCAGCGCTGCGCTGCGCAGCGCAGCGACAGCTTGCGGGTGCGGGCGCGAGTGAAGGCGTTTGGAATGTCCGGCTGCCGCGCCATTTGCGCAAAGTCTTCCGCGGCCATTCGCTCGGAGAATTCCAGCATCAAAGACTTTATTAATTCACAGGTATTTTTCCACCATATCCATCCGCCTTATCAAGAGTGATTTTACTAATAAACTCAAATAAACCAACAACTTACAAAATATATTCTAACGGACTTGGCTTAAGTTCGGTGGATTGCGATCAGGCCGGCCTCGTCAGCGCGCCGCACCACGAGAACATTGAGCGAGACCAACGCCGGCATGTGCAGGTGGCTGCGCGCAGTGGCAAAGGCTCGATCCGTCACCCCGCGCACTGGAGTCGAGGTGTCGCGCACCGAAGCGAAGAAACCATCGAGCATGGCTTGCTGAGACTGATTGCGCATCGACAGCAGCGCGGCAATCAGCGCCGGCAGCGGCAGTTTGCTATTTCGGGTGAAAGCATTGGGAAAGTCGGGGTGCCTTGCGGTCTG
>JANOTE010000185.1:0-1789 GCA_031416195.1 Rhodoferax sp. | reverse complement strand
CAGGCACTGAACTTGCCCGTGGACATCGTGGCCACGCAAAGCGGCACAACGGGCAGCGCATTTGTACGCATCGCACGAAGCAAGGCCCAGGCATTGGAAGCGCTGGCATGAACACCAGTTCTTTATCGGCCGAACGTGAGCACCTGGCCAACTTGCTGGAGGCCGCCCAGCGGTGCACCCACTTTCTATATGCAAGTTCATCCAAGCTGGTGTGGCCGCTCGATGGGCCAGCCCTCAAACAGCGGCAAAAGGACGAAGCATTGTTTGAGGCGCTGGCGGCGTTTAATGAGCGGTTTGCCAAGTTGCAAGATACCTTGGGTGCTGCCATGCGCCACAGCGCCCTGTTGATGAGTGAAACCACGACCCCCTTTCTCAAGGTGCTGGCCTTGTTTGAAAAGCTGGGGGTCATTGATTCAATTGCCAGTTGGCAGTTGTGCCGCACTGCGCGCAACCTGGCGGCGCACGATTACGGAACCGACTACGCCTTGATTGCCGAGCATTTCAATGAGTTGCAGACATTGCAGCCTGTTCTGATCAATGCGGCAGCGCGCTTGCTTTTGGTTTGCGCTCAAAGCCTGGGTATCAAGCCCGCAACGGCCGACTTTGAAACTGAATTCATGCACGTCTGCACCGCCGTCAACGGCTAAGCGCAGATCCAGTACTTGACAGGAAGCATCTAGATGACCTTCGGACAGTTTTTATCCATCCTGCGCGCCCGCAAATGGGCCGCGCTGCTGGTGTTTGCGCTGGTGGTGGCCACTGCGGTGGCAGCGAGCCTGCTTCTACCCAAAAAGTACACCGGCGCGGCGTCTGTGGTGGTGGATGTCAAGCCTGATCCTGTATCAGCCATGGGTTTCCCGTCGATGGCCATGCCAGGCTTCATGGCCACGCAAGTTGACATCATGACCAGCGACCGCGTGGCACTGCGGGTCATCCGTGACCTGAAGCTGCTGGACAGCCCGCAGATCCGTCAGCAATGGCAAGAAGAGGCCGACGGTAGAGGCACCATCGAGCAATGGCTGATCAATGTTCTCCAGCAGAACTTGGATATCAAGCCCTCGCGTGAAAGCAATGTGATCCAGGTGGTTTACAAGGCCCCTGATCCCCGATTCGCCGCTGGTCTGGCCAATGCTTTCGCCCAAGCCTACATAGCCACCACGTTGGAACTTCGTGTTGATCCGGCCAAGCAGTTCACCAGCTTCTTCAACACGCAGTCGAAGGAAGCTCGTGATGCGCTGGAGCGGGCACAGACCAAGGTATCGAGCTTCCAGCGCGACAAAGGCATCATTGCCAGCGATGAGCGGCTGGATGTCGAGAACGCCCGTTTGAATGAGCTGTCGTCGCAGTTGGTGCAGATTCAGGCGATTTCTTCGGAATCCGGCAGTCGACAGGTTCAGGCACAAGGCGCCCAAGGCGACCGGATGCAAGAAGTGTTGAATAACCCGGTGATCGGCGCTCTGAAAACCGACCTCACGCGCAACGAAGCGCGCCTGCAAGAGTTGAATTCGAAATTCGGCGACAGCCACCCGCAGGTAGTCGAAGCCAAGGCCAGCCTTGCTGAACTGCGCACCCGCATTGACGCCGAGACCCGCCGGGTCACCGGTGGTGTGTCGGTCACCAACACCATCAACAAGCAGCGTGAGGCCCAGGTCAAACGTGAACTCGCAGACCAGCGCACCAAGGTGCTGCGGATGAAAGCTGTGCGTGATGAAGGGCAGGTGCTGATCCGCGAAGTTGAAAGCGCCCAGCGCACCTACGACAGCCTGATGGCCCGCCTCAATCAAACGTC
>JANOTE010000184.1:0-5812 GCA_031416195.1 Rhodoferax sp. | reverse complement strand
ACCCAAAAACAGCAAAAAGTTGATTTTTGTAAGGGATTTATGCCTCTAGCCCACGTATAACATGCATAATTAGCTATATTAAATATATCAACAAATGCTAGCATAGTCACTTCAAACTGTGAGTGCACCGGCTCGTCAACCCACTGAAAGGCCAAATTACTTGGGCAAGTACCTTTCAGTTTCACAAAATTGTCAATTGCGCAACGAGGCCTCAAATGTCCATGCCGGGTAAGGTCGTGACGTCCTGATTCGTGAGCCCGGTACGTCCTTAGTCTTCCTTTTAGCGACAGTAGTCTTCCGGTTCGAAGTGGTTTGTCTCGACGACACCATTTGTTTTTCCCTCGTAACTACAGTGGTACCCATTCACCCGGCCAGCGAGCCGTACTGTTTCAAGCCTCAAACGTCAATATTCCCCGCCCGCAGCGCGTTGCTCTCGATGAATTCACGCCGGGGCTCCACCTCGTCGCCCATCAGCATGGTGAAGACGCGATCGGCCTCGATGGCATCGTCAATTTGCACCCTTAGCAGGCGCCGCACAGTGGGGTCCATGGTGGTTTCCCACAATTGGGCCGGGTTCATTTCGCCCAGGCCCTTGTAGCGCTGGCGGGCGGTAGCACCCTCGGCCTGGGTGATGAGCCACGCCATGGCTTCGCGAAAGTCGGCGACCTTTTGTTCTTTTTGGCGCTCGCCTTCACCGCGCATCACCTTGGCACCCTCGCCCATCAAGCCCCGGAAGGTGTTGGCGGCTTCGGCCAGCGCGGCGTAGTCTGCACCGTGCACAAAATCCTGTGTCAATGCGCTGCTTTTGACGTTACCGTGATGGCGGCGGCTGATGCGAAGGATGGGCTTGTCGGTGCGCACGTCAAATTCGCCCGCCACTTCGGCACCGCTGCCCAGCTCACGCAGCTTGATCTGCAATGCAACGGCTGAAGCCTCCGCCTCAGCCACGGTGTCCAAGTTCAGCGCAACACCGTCTGCCACGGCGCGCAGGGCTTCGGCGTCCATGAAGTTTTGCAGCCGCGCGATGACGGCTTGGGCCACCTGGTGCTTGCGTGCCAGCTCCGCCAGCGTGTCGCCTGAGATCGTGGTTCCGTTGGCACCACCCGTGTTGACGGACGCGCTCACCAGCGCAATGCGCAGCAGAAAGCTGTCCAGCGCACCCGCGTCTTTCAAGTACAGCTCTTCCTTGCCCGCCTTGACCTTGTAGAGCGGCGGCTGCGCAATGTAGATGTGGCCGCGCTCCACCAGCTCCGGCATCTGGCGATAGAAAAAAGTGAGCAGCAAGGTGCGGATGTGGGCACCGTCCACGTCCGCATCGGTCATGATGATGATGCGGTGGTAGCGCAGCTTGGCCACATTGAAGTCGTCATTGCCTGTGCTGCCGCCCGCTTTGCCAATACCGGTGCCCAAAGCAGTGATGAGGGTCAAAATCTCATTGCTGGTGAGCAGCTTTTCGTAGCGCGCTTTCTCGACGTTCAAAATCTTGCCACGCAAGGGCAGAATCGCCTGGAATTTGCGGTCGCGGCCCTGCTTGGCTGAGCCACCGGCAGAGTCGCCCTCGACGATGTAGATCTCGCACATCGCGGGGTCTTTCTCCTGGCAGTCGGCCAGTTTGCCAGGCAGGCCCATGCCATCGAGCACGCCTTTGCGACGGGTCATGTCGCGCGCTTTGCGGGCTGCTTCGCGGGCACGCGCGGCTTCGATGATCTTGCCGACGATGATTTTTGCGTCGTTCGGTCGCTCTTGCAAATAGTCAAACAGTAGCTTGCTGACGATATCTTCCACCGGGCCGCGTACCTCACTGCTCACCAGCTTGTCCTTGGTCTGGCTGCTGAATTTCGGCTCGGGTACCTTCACGCTGAGCACACAGGTCAAGCCCTCCCGCATGTCGTCGCCGGTCACTTCAACTTTGGCTTTTTTCGCCACCTCGGAGTCGTCGATGTATTTGTTGATCACGCGGGTCATCGCGGCGCGAAGACCTGTTAAGTGCGTGCCACCGTCACGCTGCGGGATGTTGTTGGTGAAGCACAGCACCTGCTCGTTGTAGCCGCTGTTCCATTGCATCGCTACTTCCACACCGATGTTGGTCTGCTGGTCGCTCTGGCGGTCACCCATGGCGTGAAAAATGTTGGGGTGCAACACCGTCTTGCCTTTGTTGATAAAGTTCACAAAGCCTTTGACACCACCCGCACCGGCAAAGTCATCTTCTTTGCCAGTACGCTCGTCTTTGAGGCGAATGCGCACACCGTTGTTCAAAAAACTCAGCTCGCGCAGACGTTTGCTCAAAATCTCGTAATGAAAGTCGCTGTTCTGCTGAAAGATTTCGGTGTCCGGCAAAAAATGCACCTCGGTGCCGCGCTTCTCTGTTTCGCCAATTACTTTCATGGGCGAGACTTCAATGCCGTTGACTGTCTCGGTGATGCGGTTTTGCACAAACCCCTTGCTGAACTCCAGCACATGCACCTTTCCGTCCCGGCGAATGGTCAAGCGCAGCATCTTGGACAGCGCATTCACGCAACTGACGCCCACACCATGCAGTCCCCCGGAGACCTTGTAGCTGTTCTGGTTGAACTTGCCACCGGCATGCAGCTCGGTCAACGCAATTTCTGCGGCAGAGCGTTTGGGCTCATGCTTGTCGTCCATCTTCAAGCCGGTGGGGATACCCCGACCGTTATCGACCACGCTGACTGAGTTGTCAGTGTGGATGGTGACCAGAATATCGTCGCAATGACCGGCCAATGATTCATCAATGGAGTTGTCCACCACTTCAAACACCATGTGGTGCAGGCCCGAGCCGTCGGATGTGTCGCCAATGTACATGCCAGGGCGTTTGCGCACTGCCTCCAAGCCTTCCAGAATCTGAATCGACCCCTCGCCATAGGCCTCAGTTGCCCCCGCCTGATTGGTGTCAATGGTGGGCTGAAAATTTGAACTCTCTGCCGAGCTTTCCCCGGTGCGAATGGTTTCATCCAGCTTTTCGGGGGCGGGTACTGGCTTGTTTTCTTCGGTCATGGCAAACAACTCTCTCGATTTTTCAAACTCGTTAATGACGAAACCCCCGAAGGATCGGGGGTTTGCGTCTGCTGGCGCGACTTGTCTTGCGGACTCAAATTCTCATCGGCATCACGACGTACTTGAAAGTGGCATTGTCCGGAATCGTCAACAACGCTGAACTGTTGGAGTCCGACAGCTCAATGCGCACCATCTCCTGCGTCATGTTGGTCAGGGCATCGATCAAGTAGGTCACGTTGAAGCCAATTTCAATGCTGTCGCCACCGTAATCGATGTCCAGCTCGTCCACCGCCTCTTCCTGCTCGGAATTGTTGGAAGCCACACGCAGTGTGCCGGGGTCAATGTTCAAGCGCACACCTTTGAATTTGTCACTCGTCAAAATCGCGGTGCGCTGCAACGACGCGAGCAATGCCACGCGGCCGAGGCTGATGATATTTTTGTGGTTCTTGGGGATCACGCGGTTGTAATCGGGAAATTTTCCTTCGACCAGCTTGGTCACGAACTCCATGCCCTCAAAGCTGAACTTGGCCTGGTTGTTGGCGAACTGCATCTCGATGGCACCTTGCGCGTCGCTCAGCAGGCGTTGCATCTCGATCACGGTTTTACGAGGAAGAATGACTTCCTGCCGCGGCACCTCCACATCCAAGATAGCCGAAGAAAACGCCAAACGATGCCCGTCAGTGGCCACCAAGCTCAATTGCTTGCCCTCAGCCACAAACAGAATGCCATTGAGGTAGTAGCGTATGTCATGCACCGCCATTGCAAATGATACTTGGCTGAGCAGGTCTTTTAAGGTCTTTTGCGGAACACTGAACACCGGACCAAAATTTGCAGATTCCTGCACCAGCGGGAAATCTTCCGCTGGCAGTGTTTGCAGCGTGAACTTGCTCTTGCCACCCTTCAAGATGACTTTGGCCGCACTGGACTCCAGCGATACCGTTTGATCGGCCGGCATGGTGCGCAGAATGTCGATCAGCTTGCGTACACCAATGGTGGTTGTGAAATTTCCACTGTCCCCGTCCAGCTCAGCCGACGTGCGAATTTGAATCTCCAAATCACTGGTGGTCAGTTGCAAGTTGGATCCGGTTTTGCGAATCAGCACGTTGGCGAGGATCGGCAGAGTGTGACGCCGCTCAACGATACCAGCGACCGATTGCAAAACGGATAGCACTTTCTCTTGAGTTGCCTTCAGAACGATCATGTCAACCTCTTCTTTATTTTGTTTAATTAAGACTAGTAGTAGTAGATAAGGAACCCGCTTCTCTGTGGATAGCCCTATTTTCCCGTTTTTGATCACGCACTTGCATGACTTTGAAGGGTGTGTACAGCCGTGTATTTTGGTGTCCTACCCATGCGAATAACTTTACAAAAAGCCCCTGCCTTGTGGATAACCTAAGGTTTTCAGCAAAATTATCCCCAGACTTGTTCACTGGAAATTCTTCGAAAGGAATAGGTTTGCCGTAGCGATGAATTGTCTTCATGACGGATCTTCTAACCTTTTAATGTTTGCTCTAGTATGTGAAGTTGCTGATTGAGCTCGGTGAGCTGCTGGCGCTCGCCCCCAATTTTTCGCACCGCATGCAGCACTGTGGTGTGATCTCGCCCACCAAACAGTTCACCGATCTCGGGAAGACTCTTTTGCGTCAATTCTTTCGCCAGGTACATCGCTATTTGCCGTGGCCGAGCGATGCTTGCAGGACGCTTTTTGGAGTACATGTCAGCGACTTTGATTTTGTAATAGTAGGCTACCGTTTTCTGTATGTTCTCGACTGAAACTTGACGATTTTGGATCGACAGCAGATCCCGCAGTGCTTCTCTGGCCAATTGAATTGATATCTCCTTGAGGTTAAACCGGGAGTAAGCCAGAATTTTACGCAATGCGCCTTCCAGCTCCCGGACATTGGAGCGGACGTTTTTAGCGACAAAAAAGGCGACATCCTCGGGCATCTCAGTGCTTTCGGCACGCGCTTTGTTGATCAATATGGCAACGCGCATTTCCAGCTCTGGTGGTTCAATCGCCACGGTCAGACCTGAATCAAAACGGGACACCAGGCGCTCGTGGATGTCAGCCAAGCCTTTTGGATAGGTATCGCTGGTCATCACAATGTGCGACTTTTTGGCCAGCAGCGCTTCAAAAGCGTTGAAAAACTCTTCTTGAGTGCGCTCTTTATTGGCAAAAAACTGCACGTCATCAATTAAAAGCAAGTCCAGCGAATGGTACTTGTCCTTGAACTCATCAAACGTCTTGCGTTGGTACGCCTTCACCACATCAGACACGAATTGTTCAGCGTGGATGTAGAGGATCTTGCTGGCTGGCTTGTCCTGCAGGAGCTTGTTGCCCACCGCATGCATCAGATGTGTTTTGCCCAAGCCTACCCCGCCATAGATAAAAAGCGGGTTGTACAGATGACCAGGCGTGCCGGACACATGCAACGCAGCGGCTCGCGCCATGCGATTGGCTGTGCCCTCGATCAAATTATCGAAATTGAGACCTGTATTCAACCGATTTTTCGAACCGGCGAGCGCTCGCTCTTCACCAAACTCAGTCGGCTCCGCAGTGGTCACGCCCTCTGATGTTCTTGTAGTAGAAAGAACGCGTGCGGGCTGCTCCTTAGGAGCAAGCACTAACTCAATGATGACAGGTTGCCCATAAACTCGCTCCAGCACTGCCGCGATGCGCCCGCTGTACTGTGCTCGAATCCAATCAAGCTTAAATCGGTTGGCCATCAGCAGGGTAACCTTGCTCAAGTCTTTCTGAACAATCGCCGACAGCGGTTTGATCCACGTGTTGAATTGTTGC
>JANOTE010000183.1:0-12812 GCA_031416195.1 Rhodoferax sp. | reverse complement strand
ATCGCGGATTCGGCGGATCATCAGCACCTCATGGTGCTGGTAATAACGGCGATTACCGCGACGCTTCATGGGGCGTAACTGCGTAAACTCCTGCTCCCAATAGCGAAGCACATGCGGCTTGACCCCGCACAAATCCCCTACTTCACCGATGGTGAAATAGCGCTTGGCGGGGATCGAAGGAAGAGCTTTCGCCATTGAAATCAAGATGATAGAGGTGAAAGCTTCGAGGTTACTCTAAGTTGCCCTTGTGTGTAAAGGACTTACTCGCCCGTCACAAAGATGTAACTTTTATGTGACAAAGTACCCAAGACTTTGTCGCCCAAACCACAGAGATTTACGCCGAGATCTTGCCCTCAGCCTGAATCTGCCCTTTGAGCTTGTGGCTCGCGTGAAATGTAACGACGCGGCGCGCGCGGATGGGAATGGCCTCGCCCGTGCGCGGGTTGCGGCCGGGGCGGGGGGCCTTGGTGCGAATCTGAAAGTTGCCAAAGCCCGAAATTTTGACATCCGAGCCCTCCACCAGGCTGGCCGAGATCAGGTCAAAAAAAGCGTCAATCATGTCCTTGGACTCACGCTTGTTCAAACCGATTTGCTCGAACAAAAGCTCGGCCAGTTGCGCCTTGGTCAGCGCTGGCGTTTCAAGGCTCTCTACGGCAAATTCCATCTTCCCCTCGTTTCTTGATTTTTGGATTTGATGCGTCAAATACGCTGGCGTGTACCCAAATCCTGCGCCAACTGGGCAATCACACTGTGTACCGCGCTTTCAATTTGCACGTCGGTCAAAGTCGCGTCAGCACCATTCAATGTTAATCGCACCGCGAGGCTTCGCTCAGGCGTATTCGACCCACCGCCTTCGGGTGCCAACTTGGGCCGGTACACATCGAACAGCTTTGCATCGCGCAGCAGGCCCTGCGTGGGTGCCGCCCAGATGGATTTCATCAGTGCCGCGTGGGTGACGGTGTCCGCTACCAACACCGCGATATCACGCTGCACCGCCTGGAATTTCGGCACCGGCGTGAACGCGGGCAGCACGCGCTGCAACATCGCGTCAAGTTCCAGCTCAAACAAAATCGGCGCGGCGGGCAGCTCAAACGCCTGGCGCCACTGCGGATGCAGCTCGCCCACAAAGCCAATCGGCGCGCCGTTCAGCAGCACTTTGGCACAACGACCGGGGTGCATGGCGGGGTGTTCGGCGGGCTCAAAAGTTGGCTGGTGCGGTGCCATTAAAGCCTCGATATCGCCCTTCACATCGAAGAAATCAACCGATTGTTCTTTGCTGCTCCATTGCAAGGCACTGGCACTGCCAGCGGCCAAGCCTGCGACGCGCATCGGCTGATGAATGCCGTCAACGTTCGTGTCAGAGCTTTTGATTGACGCATCGCGCATGAACACGCGGCCCAGCTCGAATACACGCACCCGATCCGCCTTGCGGTCCAGGTTGAATTTAAGCACCTGCAGCAGTGAGCCGATCAATGAAGACCGCATCACATTCAACTGGCTGGCAATCGGATTGAGCAGCTTGATCGGGTTGGCATTGCCCGCCAAATTACGCTCCCAGCGTTCTTCGACAAAGCTGAAATTGATGGTCTCGGTGTAACCCAAACCTGCCAGCGATCTGCGCACGGCAAAACGGCTTTGACGAGTCTCACTGCGTGCTTTAGGCTCCACGGGCGCAATCGGGGCTGTCGTTGGCAGGTTGTTGAAACCGATCAAACGCACCACTTCCTCAATCAGGTCTTCTTCAATGTTGATGTCGAAGCGATAGGCCGGTGGGGTCACGCTGATCACACCATTCGCGTCAGTCGCTGGCAGGCCCAAGCGCTTGAAGGCATCCAGGCACTGCGCGGCAGTCACGGGCATGCCGATGACGCGGCTGGCCCGCGCCACACGCAGTTGCGCCGGCTTGCGCAAGGGCATGTTGACCTGCTGGTCTTCCATTGGCCCAGCCTGACCGCCGCAAATATCCAGCACCAGCCGCGTGATGTGTTCGACGTGTTCCACCGTCTGACTTGGGTCCACGCCGCGCTCAAAACGGTGCCCTGCGTCGGTGCTGAAATTGAATCGGCGCGAGCGGCCTGCCACGGCTTCGGGCAACCAGAAGGCGGCTTCGATGTAGATGTTTTGCGTGTCGTTGGTGACCGAGGTACTGTCGCCGCCCATGATGCCGGCCAGCGATTCAACGGCGTGGCTGTCTGCAATCACGCCGACCTTTTCATCGACGGTGATGGTGGTGCCATTGAGCAGCTTGAGCGACTCCCCAGGTTTGCCCCAACGTACATCCAAACCACCGTGAATCTTGTCCAGGTCAAAAATATGCGACGGGCGACCGTACTCGAACATCACGTAGTTGGAGATATCGACCAGCGCCGTCACGCTGCGCTGACCGCAACGCGCCAGGCGATCCACCATCCACTGCGGTGTTTTGGCCTTGGGGTTCACGCCCTTCACGATGCGACCCGAAAAACGTCCACACAAATCAGGCGCGGAAATTTTGACAGCCAGCGTGTCGGTGTGTCTCGGTGGTACTGATGGAAAGCCTGCAACTTTCAACGGCGCACCGGTGATCGCAGCCACTTCCCGCGCGACACCAAATACGCTCAGGCAATGGCCCAAATTCGGCGTGAGTTTCAGCGTGAAGAGCGTGTCGTCCAGCTTCAACAGGTCTCGAATGTCAGTGCCGATGGGTGCATCCGCCGCGAGCTCATACAAGCCGCTGGATTCTTCGCTGATCTTCAACTCGCTGGCCGAGCACAGCATGCCCTGGCTTTCCACGCCGCGCAGTTGGCCCAGCTTGATGGCAAACGGTTTGCCATCCGCACCCGGTGGCAGCAGCGCGCCCACGGTCGCCACAGGCACGCGAATGCCCACGCGGGCGTTGGGCGCGCCGCAGACGATGCTCAGCAAGGTGCCGGTGCCCGAAACGCCAGCGTTTCCTGGTCCGATATCAACTTGGCAGACGCGCAGCCGATCCGCGTTCGGGTGCTGCTCGCAAGACTTGATCTCGCCCACCACAACACCCGTGAATGGCGGCGCGGCAGGCACAGCGTCTTCCACCTCCAACCCCGCCATCGTCAGTGCATCAGCCAGCGCTTGGGATGACATCGCCGGGTTACAAAACTCTCTCAACCAGCTTTCAGGAAATTGCATTTGTGTGATCTCCTGAATTATTGAAACTGCGACAAAAAGCGAACATCGTTCTCAAAGAACAGCCGCAAATCGTTCACGCCGTAGCGCAACATGGCCAGGCGGTCAATGCCACTGCCGAAGGCGAAGCCGATGTATTTTTCGGGGTCCAGGCCCATGTTGCGGACTACCGTGGGGTGTACCTGGCCCGAGCCCGCCACCTCCAGCCAACAGCCAGCGAGTGGCCCCGAGCTGAAGGCGATGTCGATCTCGGCGCTGGGCTCGGTGAACGGAAAGTAGCTGGGCCGAAAGCGCAGCGTCAAGTCATCGGTCTCAAAAAAAGCCTTGCAGAAATTAAGAAACGTGACCTTCAAGTCCTTGAAATTGACATTCTCGCCAATCCACAAGCCTTCAAACTGGTGGAACATGGGCGAGTGCGTGGCATCGCTGTCCACACGGTAGGTACGGCCTGGCGCGATGACCCGAATTTCCGGCATCGTCTCGGACAGGGTGCCCGCTGCAGCCGCTGCGACATGCTTTTTCACATGCGCCACGGCGTAGCGAATCTGCATTGGGCTGGTGTGCGTGCGCAGGCAATACGGCTGGCCCTGCTCGTCGTTCATGTCCACATAAAACGTGTCTTGCATCGAGCGCGCGGGGTGATTGGGCGGGTTGTTCAGCGCAGTAAAGTTGAACCAGTCATTCTCAATTTCCGGGCCATCGGCCACGTCAAAACCCATGCTATTGAAGATGCTCTCCACCCGCTCCCAGGCCAGGGCAATCGGGTGCAAACCGCCTGGGACGCGTTGGCGACCGGGCAAAGTCACGTCCAGCGCCTCGGCCTTCAGTTGGGCTTGCAGTTCAGCATCCGCCAGGCCCTGACGGCGCGCGGTCAAGGCCGCTTCAATCGCCTGCTTGGCCAGGTTGATGGCGGCACCGCGCGACTTTTTCTCGTCCACGCTCAAGGCCACCATGCCTTTCATCAGCTCGGTGATGCGGCCCGATTTTCCCAAGAAAAGTGCTTTGGCGTTTTCAAGGTCGGCCGGTGTTAGAGCACCAGCGAAGGCGTGGTGGGCGTTGTCAACAATCGAATCAAGGTCGTTCATGCGTGAAGCAGCGGGTTCGTGGTGCGGGTCGCTATTGTCCGAGAAATATCGGGGATCGCGCGACGGTGGGCGCGCAATTTCGGGCGCTTTTCAAAGGCTACTGAGTTTGGGTACGAATATTAACCTACAGGTTAATTAATTCCCCCAATCCCGCAAAAAAACCGAAATAAGAGTTATTTAACCCATTAGCTCCCGTATATATTGCTTTGCTAGCTATACTATTTAATTATCCCACATCGATAGAAAGTTAGTACCGCTATTAGCGAAGGCGACTCACGCGCCCTCATAAACAATATCCGCCAGCCCACTTTCAGCTTGCGCGCGCCAACTGACCAGCGCTGCGTCACTGGGGAAGAAAGCCTTCTCGTCGATCAGGACTTTTTTGGGAGCAACAAAGTCGTCGAACAGCAGCGTGAAGCGCACTGCCAGGCCTTGCATCACCTCCCCCTGATCGGTCATTTGTCGGCGGGCGGGAAACTCCTTGAGCACTTTGTCCACAGCGAGTTGGTTGGCACCGGTTTTCAGGTTCACGGTGACATCAAAATACTTGCCAAACCGACAGCGCGCCTGCTCCAGGCTCCAGACTTGCGTCACCGTCAACTGCACGCCGCCCGAAAATCTGTCGGGCTGGAGCTTGCCCATGACGATGATCAGCTCATCTTCTTTGAACAGCGCTTTGTTCGCGTTCATCAGCGCCTCGTCCACGCGCGCGTCGATCTCGCCAGATTTATCGTCCAGCTTGAACAGGCCCAGCTTGCCGCGCTGGCCGTTGATCACCCTGAAGTCATTCACGATGCCTGCCAGCAATTGCGGCTCGCGGGTGTCGATCAACTCCTCAATCCGGCGCTTTGCGAAGCGGCGCACCTCGCTGGCTACTTCGTCAAACAGGTGGCCCGAAAGGTAAAAGCCCACGGCTGTTTTCTCGAACGTCAAGCGCTCCTTCACGCCCCACGGCAAGGCGGCCGCCAGCTCGGGCTCGCGCGTGCTGGAGCCGTGGTCATCCTCGCCGCCCATGTCAAACAGGCCGCCCTGGTTGGCGTTGGCGATGCTGGCGTTTGCAAAGTCGATGGCTTGATCGACCGATGCGATTAGCGATGCACGGTTGAGTTGCAGGGTGTCAAACGCACCCGCTTTTATCAGCGCCTCAATCGCCCGCTTGTTCAACTTGCTGCGGTCTACGCGGACGCAAAAGTCATAAAGGCTCGTGAACGCGCCACCCTCTTGGCGCGCCGCCACGATCGCCTCAATCGCCTGCTGACCCGTGCCTTTCACAGCGCCGAGCCCATAGCGAATTTGCTTGTCGGATATGGGTTCAAAGCGATAACGGCCTCGGTTGATATTAGGGGCCTCGAACGTTAACCCCATCTTGAGCGCGTCCTCAAACAAGGCTTTCAGCTTGTCGGTGTCGTCCATCTCCACCGTCATGTTGGCGCAGAAAAACTCGGCCGTGTAATGCACCTTCAACCAGGCCGTGTGATAAGCCAGGAGTGCATAGGCTGCCGAGTGCGACTTGTTGAAACCGTAGCCCGCAAACTTCTCCATGTGGTCGAACACTTCGTCAGCCTTTTGCTGCGTGAGGCCATTCACCGCCGCGCCGTCTCTGAAGATTTGGCGCTGCACGGCCATCTCTTCGGCTTTCTTTTTGCCCATGGCGCGGCGCAACATGTCGGCCCCGCCCAGTGAGTAGCCGCCCAGGATCTGCGCCATCTGCATGACCTGCTCTTGGTACACCATCACGCCGTAGGTGTCTTTGAGGATGCCCTCTACGCGCGGGTCGGGGTACTCCACCGGCTCACGGCCCATCTTGCGCGCAACGTAGGTGGGGATGAGATCCATCGGGCCAGGGCGATACAACGCGTTCATCGCAATCAAGTCCTCCAGGCGCGTGGGCTTGGCATCGCGCAGCAGGCCCTGCATGCCACGCGATTCAAACTGGAAAACCGCCTCGGTCTTGGCGTCGGCAAACAGACGGTAGACGGCGGCATCGTCAAGCGGCAAATCTTCAAACGCGAAGTTCTCCTGTCCCTTGTGGCGCGCCACGATCAGGTCTTTGGCAATCTCCAGAATCGTCAGCGTCGCCAATCCCAAAAAGTCGAACTTCACCAGGCCGATGGACTCGACGTCGTCTTTGTCAAACTGGCTTACCGCCGAGTCACTGCCGGGCTGCTGGTACAGCGGGCAAAAGTCGGTGAGCTTGCGCGGCGCAATCAGCACGCCGCCCGCGTGCATACCGACGTTGCGGGTCAGGCCCTCCAACTTTTGCGCCAGCGCCAGCAGGGTTTTGACATCGTCTTCTTTGTCCAGCCGTTCGGCCAAAATCGGCTCGGCCTTGATCGCGCCTTCAATCGTGATGTGGGTGCCGGGCTTGTTCGGGATCAGCTTGCTGATGCCATCGCAAAAGGTGTAGCTCATGTCCAGCACACGGCCCACATCGCGAATCGCAGCGCGCGCGGCCAGCGTGCCAAAGGTGACGATCTGGCTGACCGCTTCTTTGCCGTATTTCAACTTCACATAATCAATCACCCGGTCGCGGTTGGCCTGGCAAAAGTCAATGTCAAAATCGGGCATGGAAACCCGCTCGGGGTTCAAAAACCGCTCGAACAAAAGGTCGTAATGCAGCGGATCAAGATCTGTGATCTTCAGTGAATAAGCCACTAACGAACCCGCGCCTGAGCCCCTGCCAGGGCCAACCGGGCAGCCGTTGTTCTTGGCCCAGTTGATGAAGTCCCCCACGATCAAAAAGTAGCCGGGAAAGCCCATGTTGACGATGGTATTGATCTCAAACTCAAGCCGCTCAACATAGCGCGGCATCTCCTGATTGCGCACCTCGTCGTTGGGGTAGAGATGCCGCATGCGGTCTTGCAGGCCCGCGTGCGACGCATGGCGAAAATAATCGTCGCTGCTCATCTGCTGGCCATTGACTAGCGGCGTGGGGAACTCCGGCAACTGCGGCTTGCCCAGCACCAAACTGAGATTGCAGCGCTTGGCGATTTCTACGGTGTTGGCAAGGGCTGAAGGAACATCCGCAAACAACGCTTGCATCTGGGATACCGATTTGAAATACTGCTGCCGCGTAAACTTGCGAACGCGCTTTGGGTTGCCCAGAATTTCGCCCTCGGCAATGCAAACGCGCGCCTCATGCGCCTCGTAGCCATCCGGCGCGGCAAACTGCACCGGGTGCGTTGCGACGACCGGCAATTTCATGCGTTGGGCCAGTTGGACGGCACTGGCGACATGGGCTTCGTCATCCGAGCGACCCGCGCGCTGCAACTCGATGAAAAATCGATGCGGGAAGATGGCCGCAAGCTGCAAAGCCGCATCACGTGCGCGCGCCGCATCGCCTTGCACCAACGCCTGCCCCACCGGGCCTGCCTGTGCGCCCGACAGGGCAATCAACCCATTGCTCAGAGCCGTCAACCACGCAACTTTGACGACTGCCTGCCCTTTGACTGAATTTTGTGTGTAGGCGCGCGCCAGCAGCTCAGACAAATTCAAATAGCCCTGCGTACTTTGCACCAGCAACACGATGCGCGACAGGCTGGCTACCTCCAAACCCAGGCCTTCCAAAAAGACTTCCGCGCCAATGATGGGCTTAACCCCCTTGCCCCTTGCTGCCGTGTAAAACTTGACGGTGCCAAACAGATTGCTTAAGTCCGTGATGGCCAAAGCACCCTGACCATCGGCGGCTGCGGCATCAACAACCTCGTCAATACGAATGGTTGAATCTGTAACGGAAAACTCGGTGTGGGTGCGAAGGTGAACAAACATGGCAGATATTGTAGAAAGCCGCGGTCATCAGTCTTCAAACCTCCCCCTATTGGATGAAAACCGGATGAAGGACTTAGCGACTTTTGCGCCTTACTCTGCTAGAGTGCCTGATCAACCTGTCAATTCAAGCCATTACGTCGAAGGATTTATCATGTTTGCACCTCAGTTCACTCGCAATTTGCAAATGGGCTCGTCTGCTGTGAACCGGGCCTCGGCTCTGCATCTTGCTGTCGCCCTGCTGCTGGCAGGCTGCGGCACTCCGGCACCTAACCCTGCACCCCAGCCTCAAAAAACACAAGCAGCGCCAGCCCCGGCACCAACCGTCGTTGCAGCGGCACCCCCCGCCGCCGCACCCGCCCCTGCCATCGTCGCCTTGCCGCATCAAGAAGCCGTGTTGGCTGCCGCGCGTGATCTGTTCGGTAAGGCCCAGTTGCCTGCCGATCAAACCTTTAACTTGGTGATTGACCCGCTGGTGGATGGCTCCACCGGCCAGCAGTCGCTGGCGACATCGGGCGTCGAGAAGCAGTTGCTTGGCTTGCTTAAAACCGACTTCCCGCGATTTCAGGTCAAGCCGTTGAACTCGGCCAATATTGCGGCAGCCCCGCTGGTGTTTATCGGCACATTCACGCCCATCAATCTGCAAGGCAAAGGCACGGGTGAGCGTGATGCCTACCGCGTGTGCTTCGCGCTGGCCGACCTGAAGACCGGCAAAATCGTGAGTAAAGGCTTTGCCCGTTCGCAGACCGCCGGCGTCGATGCCACGCCCTTGCCCTATTTTCAGGACGCGCCGCTGTGGGTCAATGACAAAATCGTCGAGGGCTACATCAAGACCTGCCAGGGCACCAAGGCGGGTGACCCGATCAACCCGGATTATTTGGACAAGGTCGCCGCGATTGCCGGTATTGACGAGGCCGTGCGCTCTTACAACGACAAAAAATACCAGGAGTCGCTGGCCTTGTTCAACTCGCTGTTGCGCAGCCCCGCAGGCGACCAGCCGCGCGTACACACTGGGGTGTACCTGTCAAACCTCAAACTGGGCCGCCGTGAGCCCGCGATGCAGGCGTTTGGCAAGATCACTAAACAAGGGCTGGATGCCAAGCGGTTGGCCGTGAAATTTAATTTCCAACCCGGTGGCGCAAGCCTTGCAAAAGATGCCAATCCCTATGACCGTTGGCTCAAAGAGCTGGCGGGACAGTCCACTCTTGCGCTGAAAGACCCGAAAACCTGCTTTGAAGTGGCAGGGCACACGGGCCGAGGTGGCTCCGAGCTGATGAACGAGCGCGTCACCTTGCAGCGGGCCGAGTACGTCAAGCAGCGCCTGGTCGCGGAGAAAAAAGAGCTGGCATCGCGCATCAGCACCAAGGGATATGGCTCGGCGGCGGCCTTGGTCGCCACCGGCAAAGACGATTCGTCTGACGCGCTGGATCGGCGTATTGAGATGGTGGCAAAGGCGTGTACCTGAACCTGACTTTGCGCCATTGGTTGTGGCAGCTTGTTGCCACGGGCATTCTTGCGGCATGCAATGCCACTGTAGTCGCGCAAATCGCCGACACACCAATGCTGCGGATAGACACCGGTGCCCACAGCGCGCCGCTGCGTGCGATGGACATCGATTCCCAGGGTCGCTTTGCCGTCACTGCCTCGGATGACAAAACGGCGCGGATTTGGGATCTGTCCAGCGGCCAGCTTTTGCAGACCTTGCGCCCGCCGATTGGCGCAGGCAACGATGGGCGACTGTTTGCCGCTGCCATCACGCCTGACGGTGATACGGTTGCTGTGGGTGGCTGGTCGCCCGACAACGATGTGTATTTGTTTGACCGCGCCAGCGGTGCCATGGTGCAGCGCCTGTCTGGCTTGCCCAACACCATCACCCACCTGAGCTTTTCACCCAACGGCCAAATGCTGGCTGTTGGGCTGTGGGGCAAAAATGGCCTGCGGCTTTTTGGCAGCACATCACGATGGCGCGCAAGTCAGGAGCTTGCGAGCGACTCCAATTACGAGGGCGAAATTTACGGAACCCAGTTTTCTCCTGACGGCAAACGCCTGGCCAGCGCGAGTGTGGATGGAAGTGTTCGTCTGCATGACGTGTCGGAACAGCGCCTGAAACTAATCCACAGCGAGCGCCCAGGTAGCAACGTAGGTGGGGCGGCTCAGCCATTTGCGGTGTCATTCTCGCCGGAAGGTCGATGGTTGGCCGTGGGCTTTTCAGACAAGCCCGCCGTCGCTGTTTTGCAGGCAGATAACCTGAAATTTGCGTTTGCTCCCGCAATCGATGAAAAGACCCAGGGCAGTCTCAGTGCGCTGGCTTGGTCAGCGGATGGCCGCGAACTGATGGCAGCGGGTACATGGGTGCGCGCGGATGGGACGCACGGGCTCAAACGGTGGGCGAACAGTGGGCGCGGTGCGGCCAGCGATGTGAGCTTGTCGCGTAACAGCGTCGTGGCACTTCGGGCACTCGCCGGGGGTCGCGTGGCCTATGCGGCGACCGACCCCGCGTGGGGTTTGCTGCCCGCGCTGGTGGGCGCGAGCAGCACCGCTCACACTTCTCAAAGTGGATTGATGGATTTCAGGGGCGCTGGGCAGGCCCTTCGTTTGACACCCGACGGCAGCGTGGTGGCGTTTGGCGCAGGTGGCGGCAAAGCAGGCTCTCCAACGCTGGGTTTTGATTTGCGCAGCGCGGCCTGGATCACGTCGGCGCCTGCCTGGCAGGCCCCGCGCGCAAGCAGCACAGGTGTGCAAATTTCTGACTGGGCAGATAGCCCATCGCCCAAGCTCAATGGACGACCTTTGGCGTTGACGGATGGTGAGACATCAATCAGCGTGGCGGTTGCAAGCACCGGCGGAGATTTTGCGCTGGGAACCAGTTTCTACCTGCGCTTTTACAAGGCTGGCGGTAGCCTGGCGTGGCGGGTTGCCGCCCCCGCAAGCACTTGGCAGGTGAATGTTTCAAACGATGGCAGATGGGTGGTGGCTGCTTTTGGCGACGGCTCGATTCGCTGGTTTCGCACGCGCGACGGTGTTGAAGCCTTGGCGCTGCTGGCGCATGCCGACCAAAAACGCTGGGTCGCCTGGACACCTCAGGGCTATTACATCGCCAGCCCTGGCGGCGAAGACTTGTTTGGCTGGCACATCAATCGCGGCGTGGCAGCGAAGGCCGATTTTTTTCCGGGCTCGCGCTTGCGGGCGAGCTTTTATCGACCCGATGTAATCGCCGCGTTGCTGGACACGGCGGACATCGAAGCGGCGTTGCGCATCGCAGGGCTTGGTGCCGCCGCAGTATCCACGGCCACCGCCGCGCCAGCTCCAACGCCAATGGCATCCATCGATCTCAAAATGCCGCCCGTCGTCACGGTGCTGTCACCCAAAGATGGCGGCAGTTTTTCGTCGCGCGAAGTCACTTTAAGCGTGTCGGTGGAAACCCCCGCTAGTGCGCCGCCCGTCAGCCTGCGTGCACGCGTGAACGGCAACAACTTTGAGCTGCCGCTGGCGCAGGCCAATCAATGGACAGGTGGACGTGACCTGGTCGTGGAGGCAGCGCAATCGCCAGCGCCTTCGGGAATCCGGCAAGTTCGGTATGAGCAGCGCATCACCCTGCCAGCGCAGGATATTGACTTGATGCTGTTCTCAGACAACCGCAACGGCTACTCCACACCCGCCGTGGTGCGTCTGAAGTGGACCGGAGGTGCTAACTCCGCATCGGCTGCGCCAAAAGCTCAAACGGCCTCGCCCCGCCCCACCATCAGTGCCGTTGATGCTGGTGAAGCCGCGCTACGGCCCGCCCTTTACGTCTTGGCAGTCGGCATCAGCAAGTACCGGGACGCCAGTATCCAATTGGCCTTTGCGTCCAAAGACGCGTCTGACTTTGCCAATGTCTTCAAGCTGCAGGAAAAGCAGCTCTACCGCAAGGTGGAGGTCAAACTGCTGACCGACACTAACGCCAAGCGCGACGATATTCTTGGTGGCCTGGAGTGGATTCGCAGCGAGATGACATCGCGCGATGTCGGCGTTGTCTTCATGGCCGGGCATGGCATCAACGACAGCGACGGTGTCTATTACTACCTGCCGCAGGACACCGACACTGACAAGCTCAAGCGCACCGGGGTGATCTTTACCGAGATCAAAAATACACTGGCGGCACTGCCCGGAAAGGCGCTCTTTTTCGTGGACACCTGTCACGCAGGCAATGTGCTGGGCACGGGCAGGCGCTCCGCCAACAACGACTTGACGGCGGTGGTCAACGAGCTGTCCAGCGCAGAAAACGGCGTGATTGTGTTTGCCGCATCCACCGGGCGGCAATTTGCACAGGAGTCGCCCGAATGGGGCAACGGCGCATTCACCAAAGCGGTGATTGAAGGCATGTCCGGCAAGGCTGACGTGGGGCGCACGGGCCGCGTCACGCACAAAATGCTCGACCTTTATGTATCAGAGCGCGTCAAGGCGCTGACACGCGGCACGCAGTCACCGGTGACCATCGTGCCGCAGGGGATTGCGGACTTTCCCGTCGCAATATCCCGTTGATTGCAGTAGCAGTTTACTGGTTGAACCGCGCTGCCACATCGGCAATCCGCTTGCCAAAGAGTCGGGCCGTCTCCAGATCACCCTTGGACATTTCAGCAGGTGACGCGTCGGACGGCGACTGGGCCATGGCGCCGCTGTAAGACACCACGTTGTTGATGTCGTCGCGCGTGGCAGCCTTGCTGTTGGAGGGCATCAAGCCCTGGCTCGCCCAAATCATCCCATGCTGCATCGCCAGGGTGAATATGCCGTTGAGGGTTGAAAGCTTGTCGCCGCTCAAGCCTGCACTGTTGGTAAAGC
>JANOTE010000182.1:0-3232 GCA_031416195.1 Rhodoferax sp. | reverse complement strand
CTTGTTGTTTGTGTCCTTTTGGGTTACCGCCAAGCGCTACTTTGAATTCATGGATAACTTTGCCTTCGGAAAAAAGCATGAGCTTGCGCTCAGACTTTATGACACGCACCAGATCAACGGGCGCCTGCGCAAAGGATATGGATGCGGATAAATAAAAACATAACAGCATGCAAAGCAAGATACGCATGAGATTTCGAATTAACCCTTCGGTGCTACATATTCGGACGACACAGTCCGCAGATCGGGTTAGCGCAACGTAACCCGACGATTTCCCGACATGACCCACCCCATCCAAATTCATCGCGGATAAAACCAACTCATGCTTCACCGGATTGAAATGAATATAATCAACGTGCTGGGCAAACTCACTATCGCATCCATCTCGAAATAGGGCGCGCACCAGTATTTCATGGGGTGTCGCCATCATTATCTCCGCGTTCAAATACGTATCGTACACAGAATTGTTCATGGCTTGGCACCATCTTTGATTTTGCTTTGCCAAGCCAGAACCAAAGCCTTATTGCCTTTCGCAACTTCAGAAATAATCAGAGCCAATGCTTGGGTTTCGGCTCGATGAGTGCCGACATAGCCGGAGCGAATCAGGCTGATTATGTCCGCTTCGCGCAAGTAGGTTCCATCAAGGGCCTCATAGCTCAGGCGGACTCCCCCCCGTGGTCCCTTTGCTTCAGGTGAAGCCAGCATTTGGTTCAGATGATCCAGTGAGAGCAAAAAGGACTGATGCGAATCATCTACAACCTTTCGTTTTACAAATTTGAAGAAGAAAGGGCTGCGGCTCAAGCGATAGTCTGTGAGTTTTTCTTGAAATGCGGGGAGTTCCATTCTGGCAATTTCATCATGCAATTGTTCATCAGGTCTAAAGAGCCAGTCATTATTTCCGTTTTGACTTTTCGCTTCTTCCAGCATCTTGTACTGAACCATGACAATATTACCTCTGGTCTCGTTGACGTAGATGAGGTCAACCCCAAGCATTTCCTCCAGAGGCAGTTTGTTGGCCGTATAGATCACCAGCCGCTCATCCCGCTTCTCAAAAACGGCCCGTCCCGTGATATCTGGCGCAATAGCATTGAATCCCGGCAATTGAGCCGCATCTGCCCGAACAACATTGTCTTCATACAAGTGAGAGCCAATCAGGCCAAGTCCCGATGAAGCCCCTCGCTTCAATGTCACTTCTTTCGGTACTTCATTTGCCCGAATGCCGAAGGCGGTCATGGCGGAATGAATCGCATCTTTTTGGGCCCAGTTGACGTGAGGTGTACGTTGCAATTTGGGTAGCTGAGAAAGTGCAACTTCCATCGCGGCTTGATTTTCAGATTCTTCTGCCAGCAAGTGTATGAGGTGAGCGCTTAGCTTTGGTGAGAGAGCAGAGAAACCAATCATGCTCAATGATTTTTCGTTTAGGAGACGCTGAAATCGCTTGTCAGTGACCCTTCCCTCAATCTCTTGCAACGAAGATGGAATAATCGAGCGAAGTTTTTTGATTGTCAGTCGGGAATCGAAAGTACTGACAGCAGTTTTTCTGGTTGCGGTGGCCAGGTAGCACTTGGTGGCATTGTGCTCATGAATTTCCATCAAACAGATCGTCGGCAGTTTGAAATCATGGAAAACTGCATGTGGCTTTACAATAGTCAGGTGTTCGAATCCTTGCCGTGTCTCAAGCAAAGACACCGATAACTCTTCGTCGAAGCGAATCAGGATCAATGGCTTCTTTTCAACCCACTGGGCGATCTTGATGGCGGAGCTCATTCCGCCGTCTCCGCAAGTTTTTCCGCCTTGAGGATACGGATTTCTCCTGATAGGAATTTTAGCAAGAAGGTGTCGTGCAGTGCGGCAAGCGAGCGAGATCCGATGCGCGTCGCGATGGCTCTCTGGACGAGTGGCGACATGGTGTTACTCGCTGTCTGCAAAGCCCCATGGCTGGGTTGGCCATTTCATGGTTTGACATAAACAACCACTGGGTTGCCGTTTTTTGGCAATGTGGTGGAATGGCTAGTTCCGTAGGTTGGGTTAGCGGCTTCATCGCGTAACCCAACATCGCCATCCACCGGAGTGGGTTGTCGGGTTGAAACCCGACCTTTGCCACGTTATCCACGTGTTTACGCATCCTCGCTCCCCCTCTGCGCCACCACATACGCCTGCTCAATTTCACGGTGAAAGCTGGCCGGGATGCGCGCCCAATCCACTATGTCAACGCGGATGGGCAGGTTGCTTTCCATCAAGGCTTCTTTCGTTGCCCACAACTGCGGCGTTTCCTGCTGCAGATCGGCAGGCTGACGCACGATCAGATCAAGATCGCTGGCGTCATGTCCGTCGCCATTGACACGACTACCGTAAGCCCAGACCTCGACATGCGGCAGGTGCTGTTGCAGTAGTTCACGCAACAACGCAAGATGCTGTGGTCGCATATCCAACCGTTCCAGCGTCAGCTCAGGCATTGCCTTTCCCTTCGCTGTAGCGTTCACGCAAGACGGCTTCGAGCCGCACTGCATCGGTGAGGTGATCGGTATTCAGATTCATGTTTGCTCCATTCGCGCTCTATTTCTGCCGCTTGTCTCAGCGCTGCATTGCCCCTAACCCTTCGGTGCTACATACCCCGATGGCACGGCCGAGCCTTCGCCAAAAAAATATTTATCCAACTCACCCTGCAAAAATTGCCGCGCCTTGGGGTCAGCCAATCCCAAGCGGTTTTCGTTGATCAGCATGGTCTGGTGTTTGATCCACATTTGCCAGGCTTCCTTGGAGACGGTTTCGTAAATCTTTTTGCCGAGCGGGCCGGGGTAAGGCGGTAGATCGAGTGCTTCTGTTTCTTTGTTGAGTTTGATGCAGTGAATCATGCGTGTCATGTAATAGTGTCTCCAGCCAGCTTTGTTAAGAGGCGCTGAACTGGCGCGGCCAGCCCGAGCGCCTGGGGTGAGTTGGGATTGTACCAGACGCTATTGCCAGCATCCATGACAGCAGTGGCGTGTTGCACGCGGGCGCGCACCGGGGTGATGTCGAGATGAAAATGGCTGAAGGTGTGGCGCAGCACCGGCCACGCTTCCACACTATTTATACGGCAACGCATCTGTTGCTCGCACCAGTCTTGAATATACTGGCTCATTGAGTCTTGAGTGTCGTGATTCACCGGGCATTCGGGAAAACTCCACAGCCCGCCCCAGATGCCGGTGGGCGGACGCTGAACGAGCAGTACGTGATCATTGGCGTCGTGCAACAT
>JANOTE010000181.1:0-3138 GCA_031416195.1 Rhodoferax sp. | reverse complement strand
GATTTTCTGGCGATTGCGCAGCGTCAAGGCTGGGTCAAACTATGAACGCAGATCATGGCCTTCAACCCACCCCCCCCGGCCCACCGCTGTGGCTGCTGGCAGAGCTCACTTACCGCTGCCCGCTGCACTGCGTTTTTTGTTACAACCCGGTGAACTTTGCGCAAACGGATGCCAGCGCCGAGCTCTCCACCGACGACTGGCTGCGCGTGCTGCGCGAGGCACGCGCGGCGGGCAGCGTGCAATGCGGCTTCTCGGGTGGCGAGCCGATGCTGCGCGACGACCTGGAGGTGCTGGTGGCCGAGGCGCACCGCTTGGGCTATTACACCAACCTGCTGACCTCGGGCGTAGGCTTGACCGAAGCGCGCGCCGCCGCGCTCAAGGCGGCCGGTCTGGATCACATTCAGCTTTCGTTTCAAGACTCCACCAAAGAGCTCAACGACTTCCTGTCGCACACCAAAACATTCGACTTGAAGCGGCGCACTGCAGAGCTCATCAAAGCCAACGGCTGGCCCATGGTGTTGAACTGCGTGGTGCATCGGCTCAACATCGACTACATCGAGCAAATCATTGACCTGGCCGTTGAGCTGGGGGCCAACTACCTGGAGCTGGCCAACACCCAGTATTACTCCTGGGCCGAACTCAACCGCGACCAGTTGTTGCCCTCGCGCGAGCAGTTGCAGCGGGCCGAGCGCGTGATGCAGGCCTGCCGCGAACGGCTGGGTGACCGCCTCCGCATCTTTTTCGTCGTGCCCGATTACTACGAAAACCGACCCAAGAAATGCACCAACGGCTGGGGCAATATCTTCCTGACGGTCACGCCCGACGGCACGGCCTTGCCCTGCCACACCGCCAAAATGATCAAAGGCATTACCTTCCCCAACGTGCGCGAGATGAGCGTGCAGGAGATCTGGGCCAGCTCGCCCGGCTTCAACCACTTTCGGGGCGACAGTTGGATGAAGGAGCCTTGCCGCACCTGCCCGGAAAAAGAAAAAGACCTGGGCGGTTGCCGCTGCCAGGCCTACATGCTCACGGGCGATGCCGCCAACGCCGACCCGGTATGCGACAAGTCAAGCCAGCACGACCGCGTGACAACGGCGGTGGCCTACGCGCAGGTGCCCGATGCCCAGCGCGGCATCACCCAACCACTGGTGTTTCGCGACCCCAAGAACTCACAACGGCTGGCACCTTCGATGCCCTGACAAATGCATTTACTACAAATGTAGTCAAAATGACCTGAAAAGCACCTGAAATTGAGTTCGACGGGCAAATTGTTAGTTTATTTAGCTTCTAGCTCTCGTAAAATATGCGTAACATGCTATCTAAATTGAAGTTTACGCATCGCGATCAACAGCTCACCCGCTCACCACTTCGCCATCCAGCGCCGCCAGCAAGTCAGGAATCAACTGCGCCAGCTCGGCGGTGGCAATCGCCACGTCGGCATCAAATCCGTCATCCTTCCCTGTCGATCCTCCAGTGGCACTTTCAAACACCACATCCAGAAACGCCACTTTTTTGATCTGCAGCGCATCGGTCAACACGAACGACACGCGGCTGTTCCAGGTCAGCGCGACGCGGGTAGGCTGCTTGCCGCTTTCAATGTGGGCTTGCACCTCTTGAATGTCCAGCGGATGGCGGGCATAGCGCACCACGGCTTTGCTCTCATCTGCAGCTTTCAACTCGCACTCGCGGTCTACGCTAAAGCCTGAGGGCGGTTCTTGCGTCGTGAGCCACTGCGCCATGGCGACGGCGGGCGAGGTGGTGGTGTTGACCAACGTCACCGCAAAGCCATCGAGGCTTTTGACCAGCATCGTCACCACTTCATCGGCTTTGGCCGAGCTTGCCGCATCAATCACCAATCGCTTGGCGTTCGGGTCGATCCAGATGCTCACTGTCGCCTGCTTGGTGAAGGCTTGCGGCAGCAGCTCCAGGCGGATGTCGTCCTTGATGTCGCGCGTCTCCTTCTTGCCGGGTTTGCGCCCCGTCGTCGCTTCAATCTGCGCGATGCGATCCTGGGCTTTGCGCGCCACCACACTGCCGGGTAGCACTTTGACCTCGATCATCAGCTTCAAAATCAACTGACCGCCCACCGACTCCACCAGCGGGCCGTTCGCCTCGCCGCGCGGCTCAGTCCAGCCGATGGACTTCTCCTGCGAGAGGCCGCACTCGACAAAGCGGACTTTGTCCAAGCCACTTTCCATGCTCGTCAGCGTTTGAGCCCAAGCCGGGCTGATTGCATACACCATCACGTTTTTAAACACTGAATTCCTTAAATCGAGAACTTATCGAAAGCCAAAAGTTAACCAAAGCACAACCGAACTTTACCTGCGCTTCACCCGCATGCACTTGCGCTTGACGCAAACCGCTCAAACTTCTTTTCATCTCAACTTGAAAGGAAACCTGACATGACTTCACGGATCAAATCCACCACAAACTCCGTTGTGCGCCCCCTCGTGCTGCTGGGCCTGATGGCTGCCGCCGGCTTTTCGTCCTACGCGCAGACCGCGCCCGACGGTGCAGCCAAGGCCCGTCACGGCATGATGCACGACCCGGCCAAACGCCAGGAAATGCGGGCCCAGCACCAGGCGGAACTCAAGGCCAAACTACAAGTCACCGCAGCGCAAGAACCCGCGTGGACCACCTTTGTCGCCAGCATGATGCCCCGCGCTGACCGAGCCGCACTTCGCGCCGAGATGGAACAGCTCCCGCAAGCCGAGCGCCAAAGCAGGATGCAAGCCCTGCGGGCACAGCGCAAAGCCAACGTTGATGCGTTTTACGCGGTGCTGAGCACCGAGCAAAAGCAGGTGTTTGACCAACAACGCCAGCACAAAGGCCACGGGCGAGGCCATGGCCGCGGCTAACTAACCCAGCAGTTTCTTCAACTCCCCGCTGGTCATCAGGGCGGCCAGGTCAGAGGCACCGCCCACCAGGCTGCCTTTGACAAACACCATCGGGAACGTGGGCCAGCCACTCCACAATTTCAGCGCATTGCGTTTGCGCCAAGTATTCAGGTAGTTGCCGTATTCCAGGTATTTGTACGCTACGTTGGCATCGTCCAGCAGCTTGCGCGCCTTCTTGGGTGCAGGATTGATGCCCATACCCACAATGACCACCGCGTTGGCGGCCACAGCCGCTTGCACC
>JANOTE010000180.1:0-2637 GCA_031416195.1 Rhodoferax sp. | reverse complement strand
TCAATGTGCTTCAACACTGTCAGGGATTTGGCGCTGGCAACGTTCGAATAAGTGTTGACCACCTCCTGCAGCATTGCTCCGAGCACAGTAGGTGTCGGCATGGGCATCCGGCAGAAGCTTGCTGCGCATCCTGAACGACATTCTCGATTGGTCGAAAATTGATGAAGGCAAGCTGGAGATCACGCCGATACCTACTGTGCTCGGAGCAATGTTGCAGGAGGTGATCAACACTTATTCGAACGTTGCCCGCGCTAAATCCCTGACAGTGTTGAAGCACATTGATTCGCAGCTGGCCACGCCGTATCTGGTAGACCCACTGCGGTTGTCGCAAGTTCTAAATAACTTTGTCAGCAATGCCATCAAGTTCACCGAGTTTGGCAAAATTGAAATTCGCGCAGAGTTGCTGGAATGCTCAGCCGGTGGAGACCTTGTTCGCTTTTCGGTGAAAGACACCGGCATTGGCATCAGTAAAAAAGAACAGGAAAACCTGTTCCAGAATTATTCGCAAGGCAATGCCGACACTGCCCGCATGTATGGAGGCACGGGGCTCGGTTTGGCGATCAGTCACCGCCTCGCAGAAATGCAGGGCGGAAAGATTACCCTGATCAGCGAACCGGGACACGGCTCCACATTCAGCATTATCTTGACCTTGCAGCGCTCCGATATAATGGCGGAAATGGCAGTTCCGCCCCGTCCCGATGTGGCGCAGCGCGCCATTCAGCCGCTGTTCATCAACGTTATAGATGCGCCACTGGTGCTGGTGGTGGACGACCACCCCACTAATCGCGAGTTGTTGTCGCGGCAGATCAAACTGATGGGCTTGCGCGTCACTACAGCAGAGAACGGCCTGGTTGGTTTAGAACTGTGGCGCGATGGGCGTTTTGCCATGATCATCACCGATTGTCACATGCCAGACATGGACGGGTATGAAATGACGCGGGCGATACGCAAGATCGAAGCCATCGAAGGCCGCCCCCGCACCCCCGTCATCGCGTGGACTGCCAACGCACTCAAAGATGAGCAAGAGCACATTAAAGCAGCAGGTATGGATGAGCTGTTGG
Source organism: Rhodoferax sp. (assembly GCA_031416195.1). GTDB lineage: Bacteria > Pseudomonadota > Gammaproteobacteria > Burkholderiales > Burkholderiaceae_C > JANYCG01. Next base: position 1,576 of record JANOTE010000180.1, on the reverse strand, counting down.
TCAAACCAGTGAGCATAAAGGTGTTGCGGGAGGGGCTGTCCAGGTGGCTGAGATCAAACGGAGATGATGGCAAGGATGCTGAAGTTGAATTGAGTAGCCCGGATTTAAATCCGACAGAGCAAACTTCCTCGCCCATCGACTATTCGGTACTGGACGCCATTGTGAGCAACAAAGACGAGCAGCCACAACTGCTGCGCGATTTTCTGATCCACATTCGCACCGATCGGTGTAAGCTGGACGAACTGTTGGCGCGAGATGATCGTGCTGCCACGCAGAGTGCTGCGCACCGTATGAAAGGCTCTTGCCACATGGTCGGTGCCGTGCGCTTGGGCAATGTCTGCGCGAGCATCGAGCAAGCTGCTAAAACAGGTGATATGGTCACTGTGCGAGTGGCTGTCGCGGAATTGGATGAAGCGTTACAAGAAGTGGAGAAGTTTGTCGGCTAACTAACCAATCCCTATCCCGCAGGCGGGATAGGGAGAGCGAGAGAAAAAAGCGTATGAGTATCGGGGAACTGAATTTCTTGGTGGTGGAAGACGATGTATTTCAACGCCAGTTGATCGTGAAAATGCTGCGCTCGCTTGGAATGGTAGCCATCATCGAGGCGGGTGATGGCAATCAGGCACTGGCGCTGTTGCGCGCAGCTGGTAGCAAACCCGTGGATATAGTGATTTGCGATTTGAATATGCCCGAAATGGATGGCCTGGAATTTTTGCGCCACTTGAGCAGAGAGAGTCGCCAACCCGAGGTGGTGATTGTTAGTGCGCTGGATGACAAGCTATTGTCGTCGGCCACCCGCATGGCGAAAATGTACGGTATTCGTTTGCTGGGTACGATGCAAAAGCCTGGCACCCTGGTTCAGCTCGAAGACTTGCTCAGCAAGCATATACGGGTCGGGAAAAAATTGCAGCCACCGGAAGCAGCAAAGACTTTTTCAATGGAAGAAATATTGCATGGCTTGCGCGCGAACCAGTTTGAGCCCTTCTTCCAACCCAAGGTGGATTTGAAATCGGGTCGGCTAGTGGGTGCAGAAGGGTTGGCGCGGTGGGTACATCCGGAGTTTGGTGTCATCGGGCCGTATGCATTTATTGAGCTGATGGAGCAGAATGGCCACATCGATGAGCTGACTTTTTTGATCCTGAAAAAATCCGCCGAGGCATGTAGCGAGTTTCATAAAAATGGCCATATTTTGACTATGTCGGTGAATCTTTCGCTGACTTCGCTCAATGATGTAACACTGGCCAGTCAGATTATCAAGATGGTGCGTCAAGCCGGGGTTGATCCGCATTACATCGTGCTGGAGATCACCGAAACGACAGCGATGACTGATTCGGGTCATGCATTGGAAAATCTGACGCGTTTGTGTATGCATGGCTTTGTGTTGTCCATTGATGATTACGGCACCGGCTATTCAAGTATGCAGCAGCTCATGCGTATTGCTTTTGGCGAGCTAAAAATAGACCAGTCGTTCGTAAAAGACTGCGCGCAGAACGCATCACTGCGCATCGCAGTCAAGTCAAGTATTGACATGGCACACAGGTTGCAAGTGAAAAGTGTCGCCGAAGGAGTGGAGTCT
>JANOTE010000179.1:0-2545 GCA_031416195.1 Rhodoferax sp. | reverse complement strand
ACGCTCCACCAAGCGCCAGAACGCGGCCTCCAGGTCAAACGCCGTCAACTCGTCGAGCACCTTGGGGCGCGCGCCCAGATCGCTGCCTTCCGCCACCACGGCCGCAAATACCTTGAGCAGAATGGCCGACGGGTCCGCTGTTTCGGCACGGGCCACGGCGGCAATCATCTTGCGGTCCAGGTCGTCGGCCGTGTCGGCTGGCTGAACCCAGCGCTTGACGCGGTCGAAGCGGTCACGGGCGCGCAGGTACTTGGACCGGGCCTTCAGGTGGTCGCGCAGCGACCGGGTGGTGAGGCCCAGTTCCTCCAACTGAATGGAGGCCGTGTCGGCGCTGAAGGGCTTGGACCGCAAGCGCGCATCCAGCAGCCAATCCTGCGCGGGCTCGGGCTCATCGAACGGCGCATAGACCAGCCAGCGCGCGCCCACCTCGCGCTCGATCCATATCTTGGCCTGCAACGCAGGCGTCCGGTCCAGACGCAGAACCTTGACGCCCTCGATGTCGATGCCGTCGACCTGCGTGGCGAACTCGCCCCCCGCATCGTTCCAGAAGACCAATTCGGGACCTTCCTGAAACAGACGGCTCAATGCGGCAAGAAAGCTCGGGTCAGCAAAACTCTTCATGCCAGATGTCCCTGCTCTGATCGTTCGTCATCAATCTGTCCCACCTGTCGGCAATACTTTGCGCTCATGGCTAATTTCAAAACCGTCAGGCACAGGCTTAAATGGTTTGTCTGGTGAGCGGTAGCTGCTCTGAAACTTACGCAGCGCCAAGACGTCGATCTCACCGATCACGCAGTAGTCAGTGACGCCGCCCTTGACCCGCAATACATCGCGCTTCCAACTGTCCTTGAAGGGCGCACGAATGCGGCTGTCGCCGTACACGCGGTCGTTGCACTGGACAATGTAGGCGTGCATGTCCAATGCAGCGGACTCAACCAAGGGGTTGAAGGTCTCGGTGTCTTGATTCCACTCAGGCACGAACAAAGCGTCCACCTTGCCCCGCAATGCGGCACGGTAGCTGATGTTGGTCAATTCGCTGCACACCAACAGCGCAAATCGAAAATCTCCGTGCTGGACGATGGGCGGAATTCCGCCTTTCCATGGTGTTTCTGGCCTCATCTCCAACCCCGCCAAGCGGTGGATCTCTTGCTCTTCATGCAAGGCCGGGCGCTGCTTGTCCTGACGGTAGATCATGAGGGACGGGAAACCCAAACCATCATGCGACAGAGCAGCCCAAACTTGGTTGCGTACCCGGGCTTTGCTTGCATGAAGGTATTCGATGCCTGTGATCAGTGAAATGCCACGGCCATGCAGCTTTCGGGCGATGCGAATGAACCAGTGCGCGGGCAATGCCAGCTCTGGCAGAACGAAATAGCGGCTTTCCTGAGGCTGCGCAATCACGCCGTCCAACAACCGGTTCAATCGTGCATACCGGTCCTTGTCCGGGTCACGGGTGCGCATCACGGCCGCAGTCCAACTGTCTAAATGGGTCCGCCAACTGGAAACGGCAATCTCGTGTTTGCGCGGCGCGTTGCTGTTCGGGACCTGTAAAACGCCATGCTTGTCGAAACATGGCATCTTCTCGTTGAGACTGAAGCCTCGAAGCGCCAACACCGCAGCGCGCATGGGTGCTTGCCCCTGCGGCGCATGCACATCCTTGTTCAGGATGAACAGTTCGGGCATGTTGAACGGCCGTGTGGCAAAGAGCAGCCCGTGTGGTGGCCCCTTGAGCTTGAGCCACTTGGCAACCTGCTTGACGCCGTCAAACACGGCGCTGCGCACCAGACCTTGCATTTCACTAGAGGTAAAAATGGTCTTTTTGGCCGGGATGCCGCGTTGGGCAATCATCTCAGGCGGCAGCCCGATAAAGCGAAATGGCATGTGCGCCAGGTCGAATGAGAAAAGTCGCGCCTGCTGCGTTTGATACCACTTGACAGAAAACTGGTGCTCGAAGAATTTGAACCCGGGCACCAGAATTTCATGACAATCGGCCATGTGATCCACCCAATCCTGCTTGCCAATTTTGGACAGTCGGGGCGGAAAAGCAGCCGTGATACTTTCAAGAACACTGCCGAATAGCTGAGCGCGCCACTTGGTGAGCAGTCCTTCTTCCGGGTAAGGGTTGTCCGCTTCGTAAGCCTTAATGCTCACCGTGCAATTTTCGTCAACCTGTGTGCAAAGCCGTCGCACGGCATTGATGATCTTGCGCAGGTCAAGAAAGTCTTCGCAGGCCGTTGCGAGCCGAATCACGCGCGGCAAATAAACCGCCAAATCGAAAAACTGTGGCAGCACAAGAACGTGCTGAATAAACGCGCGGAAAAATGCTTGGCGATGCTCCTTCCAGTCATCGGGGTGAAGGTCACGCTCGTAAGCCTCGAAGTCGCGCAATTTGATGGCAAAACCTGCACGGCGCATGGTCAAGGCATCGGCCTTGCGAAGGTTGTCAGCAGCATCGCCATCGCTTTGGGTCGCGGTCAACAGATCGGTGCCGACGTGCTTGGGTGACCGAGGCAGCCGCGGCATTGCCCGCCACTCACTGGCACGG
>JANOTE010000178.1:0-4152 GCA_031416195.1 Rhodoferax sp. | reverse complement strand
ACCACCATCCAGGTGTAGAGAGTCTCGTTGAAGCGTGCGTCGTGCTCAACCACCTGGTACAAGGTCATGGCAGAGATCACAAACGACAGGAAAACACCGGCAATGGTCAGCGAATGGGAGCCACGCCGCCCGATCAGGTTGCCGCCAAAAGAAGTGCCCAAAATGCCCGCCAGCAATGCGCCAACCAGTGGCGCAAGCGGCACGGCCAGCAGGGTTGAAGCAGACAGGGTTTGACTCATGGCATCAATGGGGTAGCTGGGTGCAGAAGCGTTAGCTCGGTCGGTTGGTCGGCTCGGAACATCAACGTTCAGCCCTTCAGGGTGTTGAGTTCATCGACGTTGATGTTGGATTTGTTCCTGAACAGTTGAACCAGAATCGCCAGTCCAATGGCCGACTCAGCCGCAGCCACGGTCAGAATGAAGAATACGAAAATCTGCCCATGCATGTCGTTCAAATAGTATGAAAAAGCGACAAAATTCATGTTGACAGCCAGTAGCATCAGCTCGATTGCCATGAGCAGCACGATCAAGTTCTTGCGGTTCAAAAAAATCCCGACAACTGACAGCGCAAAAAGAATGGCGCCCAGTGACAGGAAATGCCCGAGAGTCAGACTCATGCTTTTACCTCCTGCGCCGGTGCTACGCCGGCTGCCTGAGTACCCTCGGCAGGTTTGGTTGGGGGCATTTTGATCACAGTCATGCGATCCGCAGCCCTGACTTTTACCTGGTCAGACGGGCTCGAATACTTGCTGTCTTTGCGTTGGCGCAGAGTTAAGGCAATGGCCGCGATCATCGCGACCAGCAGAATCATGGCTGCGATTTCCAGCGGGTAAACGTACTGGGAGTAAAGCAGCTTGCCCAAGTCCTTGGTGTTGGAGATTTGCGGGGCCACCTGGCCCGCCGCTTCAACAACTTTCTCCACAGATTTTGGCGTTGAAGTCGTGCGAAAGCCGCCCATCAAGACGGCAGCCATTTCCAGCGCGATGATCGCCCCTAAAGTCGCTGCGACTCGGAAATGCTTCCAGAAGCCTTGACGCAACCCGTCCATGTTGATGTCCAGCATCATCACAACAAAGAGGAACAGTACCATCACAGCACCGACGTAGACCAGCACCAGCGTGATAGCCAGGAACTCGGCCTTGAGCAAAATCCACAAAGCCGCCGCCTGCGTGAACGTTAGCACCAAGTACAGCGCTGCGTAGACTGGATTGCGGGCGGTGATCACCCGAAAGGCGGCAAACAGCATCACCGCTGAAAACAAATAGAAAAACCAGGTCTTAACGTCCATGAATCAGATCTTTTTTATTTCTTCGAACTCTTGGTGCAATTACTGCCTTAGCGGTACTTTGCATCTGCCGCTCGGCTGGCGGCAATTTCAGTTTCATATCGGTCGCCCACAGCCAGCAGCATTTCCTTGGTGAAGTACAAGTCACCCCGTTTTTCACCGTGGTACTCAAGAATGTGCGTCTCCACGATCGAGTCAACTGGGCAGCTCTCTTCACAAAATCCACAAAAAATGCACTTGGTAAGGTCAATGTCATAGCGCGTAGTACGGCGCGATCCATCGTCACGAACTTCTGACTCAATCGTTATCGCCATGGCAGGGCAAACCGCTTCGCACAGTTTGCAGGCGATGCAACGCTCTTCACCGTTTTCATAGCGGCGCAGGGCATGCAGACCGCGAAAACGCGGGCTCAGCGGAGTTTTTTCTTCAGGGAACTGAATAGTGACCTTGCGCCGAAACGCGTACCGGCCGGTCAGAGCGAGCCCTTTGAATAGCTCGACCAGCATGAAACTGGAAAGGAAGTCTTTGAGCGAGAACGCGGACGCGCTCGTGGGAGATTCTTTAACGCTGGTGATCGTGGTCATGTCAATCCCGGTTATTTCCAGATCGTGAATGAGGTTTGCATCCACGCACCCACGACAACCAGCCACACCAACGTCAGCGGAATGAAAATTTTCCAGCCCAAGCGCATGATCTGGTCATATCGAAAGCGCGGCAATGTCGCCCTGATCCAAATAAACAGCGTCACGACCGCACAGGTCTTGATACCCAGCCATATCCAGCCCGGTATCCAGTTGAAAAATTCACTGTCAACAGGAGACAGCCATCCGCCCAAAAACATGATGGCCGCCAAAATGGAGATAAGCCACATGTTGGCATACTCAGCAAGGTAGAACATGGCATATGACATTCCAGAGTACTCGACCATGTGGCCTGCCACAATTTCAGATTCACCCTCCACCACGTCGAATGGATGGCGATTCGTCTCCGCAAGCCCAGAGATGATGTAGACCATAAAAATTGGAAGCAAGGGCAGCCAGTTCCACGACAAAAAATTCAAACCCATCGCTGCAAACTGGCCTTTGCCTTGTCCTGTCACGATGTCGGTGAGGTTCATGCTGGCAGACACCATGAGAACCACCACCAAGCAAAATCCCATGGCGATTTCGTAGCTGACCATTTGCGCAGAGGCACGCAAAGCGCCCAAAAACGCATATTTTGAGTTCGATGCCCAACCCGCAATCACCACGCCATAAACTTCCATGGACGTAATGGCCATGATGAACAGCAAACCTGCGTTCACGTTGGCCAGAGCTGTTTCAGGTCCAAACGGAATCACCGCCCAAGCGGCCAACGCCGGCATGATGGTGAGCACCGGCCCGAGCAAAAACAGCCCCTTGCTGGACGCCGCGGAAGGAATGAGAATCTCTTTGCCCATCAGCTTGAGCGCGTCGGCGATGGGTTGCAGCAGCCCCAGCGGCCCAACCCGGTTGGGTCCAATGCGGATTTGGATCCAGCCGATCAGCTTGCGCTCCCACAGTGTCAGGTAGGCGACTGCACCCATGAGCGGGGCCACAACGACAACAATTTTTGCCAGTATCCACAGCACCGGCCAAGCCATTACCGTCCACCAACTGGCATTGATGAGCCCCTGCCCAGCGCTAAAAATCGCGTCGATCATGCGGCTACAGCGTCCAACGCAGTTGACTGCTTTGCATCTGCCGTGAGCTGAAGCGATGGGGCGCGGCGCACGATGCTGTCCAAGGCATAGATGGAGGCGATTTGCGGGCGCACGGCTGCAGGTGTCAAGTCAATTTTCGAGTCGCAGTGGTTACTCAATGAGGACTCGGGCACGAACAGCGCTTCTGCACCTGTTTGGGTGTCCAGTCGAACACCGAATCCGCTCATCAGTTGCGCAAGTACATCCTGTGTCGAGTCATACTCAAATCCAGGCACACTCAAAAGATTGGCTAGCACGCGCAGCACTTTCCAGGCAGGGCGGGTTTCGTCCAAGGGTTTGACAACAGCATGAAAGCTCTGAACACGGCCCTCGGCGTTGACAAAGCTCCCAGGAGTCTCGGTGAAAGGTGCAATCGGCAACAACACATCGCTGAATTCCAAATTAGCTTTGAATGGGCTGAGCGTGACGACCATCTCGCACTTCTCCAGCGCCGCCCGTGCGGCCAATCCTGCCGCGGAATCAAACACCGGCTCTACATTCAGGAACAACAAGGCCTTCGTGCCACCGGTCAGCATTTGCGCAGCATTCATGCCCTTGACACCCGGAGCCGCGCCCGCAAGCTGTGCACCAACGGTGTTGGCCGCCTCGGTCAAGAAGCCCACCGATGCACCCGTTGCAACTCCAATCCAGTTGGCCAGCGCAAGGAGACTTTCAACCTTTGGATGATGGGCGCTGGCATTGCCCAAAAGTATCGCCTTTCGCTCTCCACTCAAAAGAGACCTCGCGATCAATTTAGCTTGTTCGCCGGGTTGCACGTCAGCCGGGGTAGCAGTGCTTTTTTGAAGCGCAATCGCCGCTGCAATCTCTGCAAGACTCTGCACCCAATGATTGGAATCAGATATGAGCACATTTGCAACTGGTAAGGCCCAATCAACAATCTCAGAACCGACAACATGCACCGCGCAACCCATCCGAGCGGCCTGACGGATTCTTTGAGCAAACAAGGGGTGGTCTTTGCGCAGATTGGAGCCTACAACCAGCACGCGCTGTAATTTCGACAAAGACGCTATCGATGTGCCTAGCCAACGTGCGGTTGTGCGCCCATCAGCTGTCGCGACGGCTACAGGAAAATCGGCATTGCGCAAACGGTAATCGATATTTTCACTGCCCAGGCCGCGCATCAGCGA
>JANOTE010000177.1:0-7412 GCA_031416195.1 Rhodoferax sp. | reverse complement strand
CTTATGAATCAATCGCAGACGAGGTGTTGAAAAAGGCGCGGCCCGCAAAACTATTGCTGGTTCAATACCCTGAAATTAGCGCTGAGTTAAAAGAGCTGGCGGCCAAATCGGGTTTGGCATTGGAAGATTTAAAATTTCTTCCGGTAATGGCACGCAAGGCGAGCGTGGTGAGTTTAATCATGCCACCAGGTGCCCGGATTGTTGGTTACCTCTGTGTAGACGGGTTCTTCTAATAGACGCGTTCCGCTCCTGCTATTGGTCACGAATGTTCACCATTGTTGATATTTGGTGACACGCTCACGCCTTATTCAATTTGCATTGGTTGTGCCGTGGCTCAACCCGTTCGCCAGTGGCCCTTCATCGGCCTTTTTGCCGTGGCTTGTGTCGCTGGCTTGCGCGACTTTGCTTGTCTTCCTGTGGCGACACATTCGCACGGATGACATCCCCAAAAGCTGGTGCTTTGCTGCGTTGGTCAGTGCTGTTCTGGGTTTGATTCAGTATCTTGGCTTCGCAGATTCGTTTGCACCCTGGGTCAACACCACCGCCCCCGGCGAAGCCTTTGCCAACCTGCGCCAGCGCAACCAATTTGCGTCGTTGACCAACATCGGCCTTGTGGCTCTGGTTTGGCTGGCGGGCCGTGATGGCGTATCGAAAGGCGGCTGGTTGATTGTTGCGGCGGCGCTGCTTGCTGTGGGCAATGCGGCATCTTCCTCGCGCACCGGTCTGCTTCAACTTTTAATGGTGGCCGTGCTCATCGCATGGTGGGGTGGGCTGCGCCAGCGGGGCACTCGCAAGCTGATACTGGCTGCGGGCCTGGCCTATGCCATCGCGTCGCTGGCGTTACCTGTGATGATTGGCCGGGAGTTTGGAGGCAGCGGTATTTTGGGCCGTTTGAACGATGGTGGAGCCGCCTGTTCCAGTCGGCTGATACTTTGGCGCAATGTACTTGACCTGATAGCGCTCAAGCCATGGTTCGGCTGGGGCTGGGGCGAGCTGGACTATGCGCACTTCGTCACGCTCTACCCTGGCGGGCCTGACACAAGGTTTTGTGAGATCTTGGACAACGCGCACAACTTGCCTTTGCACCTGGCGGTTGAGCTGGGCATACCTGTTGCGCTGGCGGTTTGCGGGCTTGGGGCTTGGTTGATTCTCCGAGCCAAGCCTTGGCATGAACAGGACGCCACGCGGCAGTTGGCTTGGGGCGTGATGGCCTTGATTCTGCTGCACAGCCTGCTGGAGTACCCGCTGTGGTATGGGCCGTTTCAGATGGCCTTGGGTTGGTGTGTCTGGTTGCTGGTGACAACGCCAGCACGATTGAAGTACGGCTCTACTACAAATGTAGTAGAAATAGGTGTTTTGACGGGCTTCGACGGGGATTTTGACGGGGATTTTAAGATAATTAGACCTCTAGCTCCCGTATACATTTCATATACAGCTATATTATTTATAGTATTTATTACCTATGCAGCTTGGGACTACTACCGTATCAGCCAGATTTACCTGGCCCCCAACCAGCGGTCTGAAGCCTACCGCGACGATACGTTGACCAAAATTCAGGGCTCATGGCTGTTTAGGAATCAGGTGCACTTTGCCGAGTTGACGACCACGCCCGTAACCGCTGGAAACGCAGCAAGAGTCAATACCATGGCTCATGGCCTGCTGCATTTTTCGCCCGAGGCGCGGGTGGTTGAAAAGCTGATTGACAGTGCCGTGCTGCTGGGCCGCCATGACGAGGCACGCTTTTATGTGGCGCGTTACCGGGTGGCTTATCCTGCCGAGTATGAGCGCTGGCTGAATGCTGCTTTACCAGCCCGTTAAGCAGCGCTTGCTGCGACAAAGCTGCCAGATTTACCGCCATGCTTCTCCAGCAGCTTGACATCGTTCATCGTCATGCCGCGATCAACGGCTTTGCACATGTCGTAGATAGTGAGCAGGGCGACCTGCACAGCGGTTAAGGCTTCCATCTCCACGCCGGTTGGGCCGACGGTCTCCACGGTGGCTGTGCAGATGACGGCCGTGGTTTGACCATTGCGCACGATCTGGAAATCGACTGCCACGCGCGTCAGCGCCAGCGGATGGCACAGCGGAATCAGATCGCTGGTTTTTTTGGCGGCCTGGATGCCCGCGATGCGTGCAATCCCCAGCACGTCGCCCTTTTTGGCGGTGCCTGCTTCGATGATCGCAAGCGTGGCGGGCAGCATGTCGATACGGCCCATGGCGGTCGCTTTGCGGTGCGTGCTGGCTTTGGCGGCGACATCGACCATGTGGGCTTGGCCCTGGGCATCAAAATGGGTGAGCGCAGCGGCGAGTGGAGGTGTGATTGAAGTCATGGTACAAACTTTACCGCAGCTTCATTGCAATCACTTTGAACTCCCTCTAATCTAGGCAATCGAAGTGGTTTGTCTCCCCATTCGATTCATTTTGAAACTTATCCGCAAAGCACACTATTCCTTGACGCGCGCTATCTCAGCGCGAGCAGCGACTTGGCTCGCCGCAAGCTGCCTGTCAATCAGCGGCCTTGGCATTGCGCAAACCAGTTCCGGCTCAGCCCAAGACACAAAAGCCCGCTCAGCGACCACCCAACTGCCCAACCTGGGCGACAGCAGTGACATGACCAGCGGCGATGAGCGCCGCCTGGGGGATCGAATCATCCGCGAGCTGTACCGCGACCCAGACTACATTGACGACCCGGTTTTACTCGAATACGTCAACGACATCTGGCAGCCGTTGTTGGCAGCGGCGCGGTTGCGGGGCGATTTGTCGGCGGAGCTGGATGAGCGCTTTGCCTGGGAAATATTAATGGGGCGGGATCGCTCGGTGAATGCGTTTGCGTTGCCGGGCGGCTACTTTGGCCTGCACTTGGGGTTGGTGGCGGTGGTGGGCAGCCGGGATGAGTTGGCTTCCGTTTTGGGCCACGAGTTGAGCCATGTCACGCAGCGGCACATCTCGCGGTTGATGTCCAAGCAGAGCCAGCAGTCGCCCTGGCTGTTGGGGGCGATGATTTTGGGCGTGCTGGCGGCCAGCAAAAACCCGGACGCGGCCAATGCCTTGATTACGGGCGGGCAGGCGTTGGCCGCGCAAAACCAGCTTAATTTCTCGCGCGACATGGAGCGTGAGGCGGATCGCGTGGGCTTTGGCGTGATGACGCAGGCCGGCTTTGATGCGCAAGGCGCGGTGGCGATGTTTGACAAGCTGCAGCAGGCTTCGCGCCTGAATGACCGTGGCTCGTTCCCCTACCTGCGCAGCCACCCGCTGACCACCGAGCGCATCGCGGACATGCAGTCGCGTGCGGTGCAGTCGCGCGTGAGCAACCAGCCCTCGGGCGGTGGTGCGGCAGGTAAGGGTGATGAGGCGATGGCCCATGCGCTTATCTCCGCTCGCGCACGGGTGCTGTCGTTCTCGGCCATGGACGACCTGCGCAGTTGGGGGCCACGCACGCAAGGAGCAGATTTCACGTCCCAAGCGCCCGTGTTGCAAGCGGGGGGCTTGTACGGCGCGGCGTTTGCAGCGCTGAAGCTGCGTGATGCGACGGCTGCCCAGAAATTGCTGGCGCGGCTGGTTGATGTCACGCGAGGTGACGCGGCTGCATCGCGGCTGACTCGCCTGCTGGATGCCGAGATGGTGCTGGCCTTCAATGATGCGCGCCAGGCGCTAAATTTAACAAATGCTTCACCAGGTTTGGCAGCTTCTGGCCCGCGTCGCCCAGAGACGCTGCTGATTGCCCAAGCGCTGATCAGCACGGGCCAGGCCGCTTATGCCGCAGCGCAATTGCAAACCTGGGTTTCTGCCCATCCGCGCGATGCGATGGCTTGGCAACTGTTGTCCAGCGCCTACGCGGCGCAGGGCCAGACGATTCGCTCGGTGCGGGCGGAGGGCGAAAGCCGTGTGGCGATTCTGGACTACGCGCCGGCGGTGGATCGCCTCAAGGCGGCGCAGACGCTGGCCAGAAACATGCCGAACAAAAACAGCGCAGACCATATCGAGGCATCGATCATCGACGCCCGGCTGCGCCAAGTTGCGCTACTTCTTAAAGAGCAGGCGGTCGAGCGCTGAATTGATGATGATGCTCATCAGCGAATAGATCAACGAGCCGATCAGCGCCGCTACAAAGCCGGTGACCTTGAAGCCATCAAGCACGCTGGCCGCTGCCCAAAACATCAGCGCGTTGATTACGAACAGGAACAGCCCCAGTGTGATGAACGTGACCGGTAGCGTCAACACCACCAAGATTGGCTTCAAGATCGTGTTGAACAGCCCAATCACAAACGCCGCAATCAAGGCGGAGGTAAAGCTGGTAACCACCACGCCGCTGTACAGGTGCGCCACGGCCAACAACGCGGCTGCGCTGAGCAACCATTTAAGGATGAGTTTCATCCCGCAAGGATAGCATTGCGCGGTGGTAGTTGTCGCTTGCGTGTACTGAACTCGCCCGGTGCAGGGCGGCAGATCAGACGTAACGCAGATACCGCTTGCTGGGAGCCAGGGCGGCGGTCACCCGCTCCAGCGTTGCAGCCAGATCGGTTGCGTTCAAGGTCGCGGCAAATCCAACTTTAGCCGCTTGATCCAATTCGGATTGGTCAAAGCGCAGCTTGGCACCTTGGTACTCGACCGTGACGCGCGGGTCATTCGGCGCGCTTTGCCAGTACGCCTCGTCCTCGTGCTTGGCCTTGGCGCGCTGCGACCAGCCTTCATAGTTTGTCATCAGCTTGGCTACGCCTTGCTTGACCATGGGCGCGAAAAAACCCAGTGCGGCGAAGGCCACGGCCCACATGATCACCCAGGTGGCCAGCAAATGGCCGTCGGCCCAACTGTCGATCACGCGGTCTGCGACCACCACCAGCGCAGCGACGACTGCGGCAGACAGCAAAGTGGCCAGGGTCTTGGCGGAATCAAAATTTTTTCCGATGTCTTTGCTGATATCGGCGACGGCATGCGCCACGGCTTCGGCACGCGCGACACCGGGGTGCTCGCGGGGGTAATCGGTTGTTACAAAACTTGTCATGATGGTTTCCTTCCCAAACTTTTCCGCTTTAGTCAAAGTGCTTCGCGGTGCCGAATATTAGGGTTTTTACGGATGCGACTCAACTTTATATTGATGATGGTTGATATTCACGGTGGTGATTAACTGGCACGGTTGGACGATAATCACGCGATGAGCGCTGTCAACTTCCGTACCTTCGATCTGAACCTGCTGCGCGTGTTTGACGAAGTAATGCAGGAGCGCAGCCTGACCAAGGCGGCCCACAATCTGGCGCTGACGCAACCGGCTGTGAGCAACGCCATGCGCCGCCTGCGCGAGACGCTGGGCGACGAGCTGCTGCGTCGCAAAGGCCAGATTCTGGAGGCCACGCCATTGGCGCTGGCGATCTGGCCTGCGGTGCGCGAGGCCCTGTCAGGCCTGCACAGCGCGCTCGTCCCAGCTCAGTTTGATGCGATCAGCGCGACCAACACCTTTGTGCTGGCGATGGCCGATGCCACTGCCGCCGAGTTGATTCCCGGCTTGGTGGCGGTGATGGATCAGCAAGCGCCGGGCGTTTCGGTGCGGGTGGTGCCGCTGACCACACGCGACCCGCGCAAGTTGCTCGAACTCGGCGAAGCGGATCTGGCGCTGGGCTACTTCCCTGCGGCGCTGGCCGACTTGAGCGCCCGTGCGCAGGTGAGCAAAGGTGTCGCGTTTGCGCACCAGCGTTTGTATGACGGCTATTACGTCTGTGTGATGCGCCAGGGCCACCCGCTGGCCAGCGGGCCGATGACGCTGAACCGCTTTTGCAATGCGCGCCACTTGCTGGTGAGCTTTTCGGGTCGCTCGTTCGGATTCATCGACGAAGCGCTGGCATCGCTGGGGCGCAAGCGGCGCGTGGTGTTGACGGTCAACCAGTTTTTCACCGCCGGGCGGGTGGTCGCCAACTCGGATCTGCTGACCGTGCTGCCTCGCCATTTTGTCGGCGTGACCGGCATTGCCGACCAGTTTGTGCTGCGCGAGCTGCCGTTTTCTGTGCCCACCGTACACGTCGATGCGCTTTGGCACCATCGGTTTGAAAACGACCCAGCCCACCTGTGGCTGCGCGGGCACCTGCACGCGCTGGCGCAAGCGGTGTTCGCCCAATAGCTGCGCACCGGCGATAGCGATAGCTACGGCGATAGCGATAAAAACCAGGTAACCGGTATGTCCCTCAACATTCAACTGATGTCCGATTTGCACCTTGAAGTGCATCCTCACTTTGTGCCAACGCCCTCACCAGCAGCGGACTTGCTGGTTTTGGCGGGAGACATTGGCTCGTACCAGGCGGGCTCCAGAATCAGTGACTCCGATTTCGGACTGGCCCGTTTTTCACCCCTGCACGGCTGGCCCACGCCGGTGATCTTCGTGCCGGGCAACCATGAATACGACACGCTGGACTTCGATGCGACCCACTCGCGCCTGCGGGAAATTTGCCAGCGGCTGGGTATCGTGTGGCTGGAGCGCGAGGTTGTCACCCTGGCGCAATTGACCGGCAGACCCGCTCCTTCCGTGCGCTTCATCGGCACCACGCTGTGGACTGATTTTGATGCCCTCGCCCCCACTGAAGCTCAAGCCGCGCAGCTCAGAAACCCGTTGGCCGACCAACTCAAGGCGCGCAGCAAGGCCTTTTCAGCGGCGAATTTTTATTTAAAAAAAGCCTTCACCACCCGCCATGGCGCGCCTTTTCTGGCCGAGCAGGTGCGAGAACAGGCCCTGCTGTGCCAAGCTTGGCTGCGCGATGCGTTGAATCAACCGTTTGACGGCAGCACCGTCGCCATCACCCATTTCGCCCCTAGCCTTAAAAGCAGCGACCCGCGCTACGGGCTAACCCCCGGCACTGCAGGTTTCTGCAACGCGCTGGACGATCTGCTGCCGCTGGCTAACCTTTGGCTGCACGGCCATTTGCATTCGCCCAGTGATTACATCGCCGGTGGTTGCCGCGTGGTCTCGAATCCACTGGGGTATGTGCGCAAGAATGAGCAGGCGGGGTTTCAGCCTGAGTGCGTGGTGAAGGTGTAAGCTTCCAGCCGCAAACCCGCAAATATTTTGAAATCGGCCACATTGTGCGTCAAAAGCCCAAAGCCGTGGTGAATGGCGGTGGCGGCAATCAAGGCATCATGTGCGCCCGCGGTTTGATGGGGTGGCAGCGCGGCCATCATGCGTGTATGGGTACGCGCCACCGGCAGGGAGAATTCCAGCACGGGTATCCGCTCAAGCAAATGCTCAACAAATGCCGACCGGATGGCGCGCCGCTCGGCGGTGTTGGCGCGCTCAACCCCCACCAGCAGCTCGCTGGCCGTCACACTGCTGAGGTACGCCCCTTCATAGGCGGCCCAGCGTTCAAACCTAGGCATGGCACCTGACTTTTCGGCCAACACCCAGACATCGGTGTCAATCAGGAGGCCCATGG
>JANOTE010000176.1:0-1784 GCA_031416195.1 Rhodoferax sp. | reverse complement strand
CATCACCAACGGCGTTCATGCCAATCTCTATTTCATCGCCGCCAAGACCGGCACGGCGCGGCATGATATGTCGATGTTCATCGTTGAAAAAGGCACGCCGGGCTTTTCTGTTGGGAGATCACTCAAGAAAACCGGTTGGCTTTCCAGTGACACCGCCGAGCTGGTGTTTGACAACTGCCGTATCCCCTTTGATAACCTGCTGGGCGAAGAGGGCAAGGGCTTCTATTCGGTGATGAAAAACTTTCAGACCGAACGCATCGCGTTGGCGGCGATGGCGGTGGGCCACTGCACGCGGGCTATCCAGCTCACACTGGACTACGTGCGCCAGCGTCAAGCTTTTGGCATCACGCTGTGGAGCCAGCAAACCATCCGCCAGCGCATTGCCATGCTCGATGCCAAAACCCGCGCCGCACGCCAGTTCATGTACCACTGCGCCTGGAGCGTGACGCAGGGGCGCGACATCGTGCAGGAGGTGTCGATGTTGAAGGCGCTGACGGGAGAACTGGTCAACGAAGTGCTGCAGACCTGCCAGCAATTCCATGGCGGCATGGGCTACATGCGCGAGACACCGATTGAGCGGCTGTGGCGCGATGCGCGGGTGCTGGGCATTGGCGGTGGCGCAACGGAGGTCATGCTGGAAGAGGTTGCCAAACGCTATTAGATGTGTATAATTTATTAAATTTATACACACTAAAGAAAGGCAAAAGTTTTATGCGCACCAACATTGTGATTGACGACTCGCTTATGGCGCAAGCCATGAAAGCTGGCGACTTCAAAACCAAAAAAGACGCGGTAGAAGAGGGCTTGCGTTTGCTCGCACGCCGCTCGGCCTATCAAAATTTGCGGGCGTTGCGTGGCAAGTTGCAGTGGAGCTTAGACGGCGACTGGACGCAGACAGCGCACCAAGTGCAGGAGGCGCAGGTGCCTTTGTACCCGCCCAGCAGGTCAACCCATAGCGCGACTGGCCGATGATCACCGCCGACAGCAGCGTCTGGATCGACTATTTTGCGGGCCGCAGCACGCCTGCCAGCAACGAGTTGGATGCCGTGCTGGACGACTCCAGCCATGACTTGGTGCTGTTGGATGTGGTGATGATGGAAGTGCTGCGTGGCTTTCGGTTTGACCGCGAATGGCGCGTCGCCAAGGATGCCTTCAACGCGCTGCCCGTGCAGTCCGCGGGCGGTGAGAAGTTGGCCGTCAAAGCCGCTGGTTTGTACCGCCAGTTGCGCAGCGAAGGGTTTACCGTACGCTCATCGATTGACCTGATGGTGGGCAGTTGGTGCATTGAAAACGATTGCACGCTGATTCACAGCGACCGCGACTTTGTGCCGATGGCCGGGCACGGCCTGCAAGTCTGGAGCAACTGACCACCGTGGACACACTCCTGCAAATCTGGCAATCCATCGCAGGCGTTGCGCAAAAAGGTAGCAGCGGCATGGACATGGCACAGCTTTTGGCGCTGGCGGCGGCGTTGGGCTGGGCCAGCGGTATTCGCCTTTATGCGGTGGTGTTCATCACAGGCATGGCGGGCTGGATGGGCTGGCTGCCCTTGCCTGCGGGCTTGAGCGCATTGCAGCACCCGGCGGTGTTGGCGGGCAGCGGCTTTATGCTGTTCATCGAATTCTTTGCCGACAAAATTCCGGGGCTCGACACCCGGTGGGACTTGGTTCACTCCGTCATTCGCCTGCCAGCGGGCGCAGCGTTGGCCGCGGGCGTTTTTGGGGCCGATAGCGCCACCATGGGACTGATGGCGGGTTTGCTGGGCGGCTCGTTGGCGGCCACAT
>JANOTE010000175.1:0-5954 GCA_031416195.1 Rhodoferax sp. | reverse complement strand
TTCTTCTACGTGATCGACCGTGCCAACGGCAAACTGCTGTCGGCCAAGCAGTTCATTGATGGTGTCAACTGGGCCACTGGCATTGACATGAAAACCGGCACGCCGATTGAGACGGCTGGCAACCTCAAGCGCCCCGGCATGAAACGTAAGGCTTCTGACCTTTGCCCTAACGCGATCGGTGGCAAAAACTGGATGCCAATGAGCTACAGCGCTCAAACCGGCCTGGTTTACATCCCCACCAACAACCTGTGCATGGACCTGGAAGGCATTCAGGCCGACTACAAGCGCGGCGCATTCTACCTAGGTGTCAACTTTGACCTGAACAAGGTCGGCCCGGGCGGACACCTGGGCGGTGTGAAAGCCTGGGATCCCGTCAAGCAAAAGCAGGTCTGGTTCAACACGGACAATCTGCCTTTCAACGGCGGCATGATGACCACAGCGGGCGGCTTGCTGTTCCACGGTGACATCAAAGGCATATTTCGTGCGACTGATGCCAAAACCGGCAAAGAGCTGTGGAAGTTCAACACTGGTTCGGGCATCACCGCCGCGCCCATGACTTACACGCTGGATGGCAAACAGTATGTGGCCGTGGTCTCTGGCCGCACACAGTCGATCCCCGCTTTCTTCGGTACCCTGGGTGAGAAGATGGTGGCCGCAAGCCCCGAAGGCGGCACGCTGTACGTGTTCGCCTTGAACTAAAAGTTGTCTCGAGGTCAACGTCGGCCGGTTGGCTGGCGTTGATTTCAAGTGACTCTTGTGTAGCCCGTGTCACTGTGTTTCACGGGCTTTTTTTTGAATTCTGACGTTTGAGATTTTTATGAAGATTCGTGGGATTTCCATTGCGATGACTGGGCTCGCGTTGTCAGTATCGACAGCACTTTTTGCTGCCGAACCCTTGCGCGTGTGCGCAGACCCTGACAACTTGCCGTTCAGCAAGTCGGAGGGGCCCGAGCGTGGCTTGTACGTTGATTTAGCCGAGCTGGTGGCCAAGCGCCTGGATGCCACGCCCGTTCAGTACACTTGGTGGCTGACGTTTTACCAGCGGCGGGCGCTGCGCAACACGGCCAGAGATTGCGATGCCGTCTTTGCATTGCCCACCGATGCAGATTACAAGACCCGTGGCCTGCAAAAAACAGCCGCATTTCTGGATGTTGGCTATGCGCTGGTGAGTGCACCGAATTTTCAGTTCAATGGCCTCGATGACCTCAAAGGCAAACGCCTGGCGGTGCAATTCCAGACCAATCCTCATATTTTGCTTTCACAGCGCAATGATCTGCCCTACAGCACCTTCAAAAACACCGACGAGATTTTTGCGGCGCTGGCCAAAGGCGATATTGACGCGGGCTTCCTTTGGGGGCCAGTGGCCGGTTTTGACAATTTGCGACAACATGGCGGCCGTTGGAAAGTGACGCCGCTGACAGGCCCGGATCTGACAGGCCAGGTGTCTGTGGCGGTGCTGCGCGACAAGCCGGAGCTGGTCAAAGACATCGATGCCGCGCTGGTCGCCCTCAAGCCCGAAATTGCAGCGCTGGCCATCAAATACGGCTTTCCGCAGGCAAACCCGGTCAAGCTGACCCTGGTAGCCAAGGCTGATATGTCGCCCGCCCCACCTGCCGCGCTGGTCGCAAGGGCCAGCGCAGCGCAGGCCAACGGGGTGGCGGTGCCGGGCCACTGGCTTGTCAAAACTCAGGCCAAATCTGGTGACACCGGCACGGCCAAGCAGCCCGCAGCGACGGCGGACTCCAAGGCCAAAACGCCGTCTGGTGCCAGCGCCGCCAAAGCGGGACTCAAGGCGCAGGGCGCTACTGCCGCCGCCACGGCCGGTGCTGCTGCGCAAGTCGCGGCAGGCCAAGCCCCGGCGCTGAGCCAGGAGGCGCTGCTGGGCCAGGTGCGCTTTAACAATCAATGCGCGCACTGCCACGGCACGGATGGAGCCAGTCCCATCCGGGAGCGCGATGTGCGCCGCTTGAAAATGCGCTACGACGCGAAATGGCGCGACATGGCCGTCGCCACGATCAAAAATGGCCGCAACGACCTGGGCATGCCGCCCTGGAAAGAGATTCTGAAAGAGCCCGAGATTGAGCAGCTCCTGAGTTTCATCGAGACGGTGCAAAAATAGCCGTTGCAATGTTGTCCGTCAAAAACAGCGGTAAGCGTTATGGTGATCGCTGGGCGCTGAAGGATGTCAGCTTCGAGCTGAAGGCCGGGCAGTTCTGCGCTTTGCTCGGCCCCAACGGCGCGGGCAAATCGACCCTGTTCCAATTGCTCACGGGCATGTTTGTGCCCGACCAGGGCGACATCCTGATCGATGGGATTGACCTGCGGCAACATCCTGCGAAAGCACTGGCACGCATCGGCGTGGTGTTCCAGCAGCAGGCGCTTGACCTGGATTTGACAGTGCGCCACAACCTGAAATTCCACGCTGATTTGCATGGCATGGCGCGCACCGTCACGAAGGCGCGCATCATTGAGGGCTGCGCTGCATTGGGTTTGAACGATGAATTAGACCGCACGGTGCGAGAACTGTCGGGTGGCACCAAGCGCAAGGTAGAGCTGGTGCGCGCGCTGCTGCATCGCCCTGGTTTGCTGTTGATGGATGAGGCCACTGTGGGGCTTGATCCGAAATCACGAAAAGACATTTTGAACGCCGTCCATCAGGATGTGCGCGAGCGCGGCACCTGTGTTTTGTGGGCCACACACTGGGTGGAAGAAGTGGCAGACGCGCATAAACTTCTGGTGCTGCATCAAGGGCAAATTGTGGCTCAGGGCAGCCCCGCAGAAGTGACACTTTCGCTGGGTCAACCCACGTTGGAAGCGGGCTTTATCGCACGCACCAGCCCAGCCGCATCAACCGCCCGCAAGAAAGAATGAAACACATGAACTTGTTGCAACAAATGCTTGTAGCGACCCTCACGGCCACGTTGTCAATCACCGCTGGCGCGCAGTCCATCGCCCTGGTCTCAAGCGAAAAAGACAATGCGCTGACCATCGTCAACTTGAAAGACCAGAAAGTGGAGGGCACCATCCCCACCTGCAAGCGCCCGCGTCACTTGCAGCTCACGCCTGATCGCAAACAGGTGCTGGTCGCGTGCGGTGGCGACAATGCGGCGGATGTAATTGATGTGGCCACGCGAAAATCAGTGGGCCGCATCCCGCTGGGCGAAAACCCTGAAGCGTTTGACATCTCCCCCGATGGCAAAACACTCTACGTATCCAACGAGGACGAAGGCGAGCTGAGCTTTGTGGACATTGCGGGTAAAAAAGTGGTGAAGGAAGTTAAGGTGGGCAAGGAGCCCGAGGGTGTCAAAGTGTCACCTGACGGCAAAACCGTTTACGTCACCTCCGAGGTTGCCAGCATGGTGCATGTGATTGACACGTTGACCGCCAAGGTGGTGAAAAATATTGCAGTAGGCAAGCGCCCCCGTCGCATGGCGTTCACGCCGGATGGCTCAGAGGTTTGGGTGACCAATGAGCTCGGCTCAAGCGTGAGCATCATCTCCACCAAAGAGATGGCGGTGATTGGCACCGTGAAGTTCGCCATCAAAGGCGCAAAAGCGGCCGATATCACGCCCGTGGGCATCATCATGACGCGCGACGGCAAGCACGCCTTTGTGGGCCTGGGCCGGGGTAACCATGTCGCCTTCATTGATGTGGCCAAGCGCGAAGTCACGCAGCAGGTGCTGGCGGGCAAGCGAGCATGGAACGTCACGTTGAACAAAGATGAAACCCAGCTCTACGTGATCAATGGGATGTCGGATGACATGACCATCATTGATGTGGCCTCGGCCAAGGCCACCAAAACGGTTCCGGTGGGGCGCGTGCCCTATGGCGCCGTGTTGATCGACTGACCTGGCGGCTGACGCGACTGATTTATGCGCAACGAAATCGTTCTCACAGGTTTGTCGCTGCTGGTTTGCGCCGTAGCGCAGGCTGCCGCGTGGAACGTGACGTTGATCGAGCGCGCCGACGACGCGAGGCTGGACCGCACCCGGCTGGAGCGCGCCTACCTCGGCCATCCCGGCGGGTCTGCGGCTGATGCAATCGCGGTGGCATTGGACGAGGCGCAGTTTGAGCTGGAGGCCAGCAAGTCATCCATCAAGCTGAAAACCGAGCCTGTGCCCAGCCTGGAGGCTGCCCGCGCCGCTGCGCAAGCCGCCGAGAAGTCAGGGGCGAACATGCTGGTGGTGAATCTCCCAGCGGCCTGGTCGGTAGCGGTCGCAGTGACCGTAAAAATTCCTGTGCTCAATGTCGGCGCGAGTGCCGATGCACTGCGTGAAACGGATTGCGCTGCAAATTTTTACCACCTGCTTCCCAGCGACCGGATGCGTGCCGATGCACTGGCGCAAGCGCTCACGGCACGCAAGTGGACGAATGTGCTGGTGCTCAACGGCTCGTCGGTAGAAGATGCCATCCGCAGTGCTGCGGCGCAAGCCAGCATGAAGCGCTACGGCCTGAAAACTATCGCAGTCAAACCGTTCAAACTTTCCACCGACCCGCGCGAACGCAGCTTGGGGAATTTGACGCTGTTGACTACCGGCCTGACTTACGACGCGGTGTGGGTGGTCGACAGCGATGGCGAGTTCGCCCGCAGCCTGCCCTACAACACGGCGCTGGCCCGGCCGGTTGTCGGTGACGGCGGTCTGGTGGCCTTGGCGTGGCAATCTCAGTTTGAACGCTTCGGCGCACCGCAAGTCAGCCGCCGTTTTGCCAAGGCTGCCAAGCGGCCGATGACCGATCACGATTGGGCCGCCTGGATGGCAGGCAAAGCGATTGTTGCGGCGGCTACAGGGGCACAAAATACAGCAACGCAAAAGCTCGATGTCGCATCAGTCCACAAAGCGCTGCTGGCTGCGAATATGGATGGTTCCAAAGGCGTTGCGATGCAATTCCGCCCCTGGGACAGGCAGTTGCGCCAACCGCTGTTGTTGACCGACGGCCAAGGCGTGCAAGGCATCATGCCGCTGGAAGGCGTGATGCACCCCCGCAATGTGCTGGATACGCTGGGTGGCGATGAGGCTGAGAAACTGTGCAAGGCAAAGCCATGAACCAGGATGCCGCATGAAACATCTCCTTCAAGCGCTGTCAGCCATCGTCTCGCGCGAGCTGTTCAAGTTTTCACGTCAATACGGCAGGCTCGCCTCCGCGCTGGTGCGGCCCCTGCTGTGGCTGGCAGTGTTCGCGGCGGGTTTCAGAACCGTTTTTGGCGTGGCCATCGCCGAGCCCTACGAGACCTATATTTCATACGATGTTTACATCGTGCCGGGCCTGATGGGCATGGTGCTGCTGTTCAACGGCATGCAATCGTCCCTGGCGATGGTGTACGACCGCGAGATGGGCCTGATGCGCCTGCTGCTCACCGCGCCGTTGCCGCGCTGGTGGGTGCTGGCGTGCAAACTGGCGGCGACGACTGTGTTGTCGCTGCTGCAAGCCTTGGCGTTTGTGATCGTTGCGCAACTGATGGGCACGCAGTTGCCCTGGTTGGGTGCGCATACCTTTCAGATCATCCTGGCCAGTGCGTCCGCCGCATTGATGCTGGGCGCCTTGGGCCTGCTGATGAGCGTTCACATCAAACAACTGGAGAACTTTGCAGGCACCATGAACTTTGTGATTTTCCCCATGTACTTCATGTCCACCGCGCTGTATCCGCTTTGGAAGCTGGAGGAATCGGGTGCCAACTGGGTCTACCAGATTGCGCGTTTCAATCCGTTCACCCACGCGGTCGAGTGGATGCGCTTTGCGATCTATGGCAAAGACGCGGGCGACTCGCCCTGGATCGTTTTGGCGACGCTTGTGGTGTGTTTTGGTCTGGCCTGCTGGGGCTACGATCCGCAGCGCGGCTTTGGCCAACTGGCCAAGCGCGGGGGGCCAGCATGAAGCGCCGGGACGTTTTGGGGGCGATGACCGCCACGATGTTAGGTGCAGGGCTTGCCTGGCCTGTGCGCGCGCAAGGCCCC
>JANOTE010000174.1:0-3187 GCA_031416195.1 Rhodoferax sp. | reverse complement strand
ACGCCGGACGAGATCAAGATCGGCATCATGCCAGGTCACATCCACCGCAAGGGCCGCATTGGTGTGGTCAGCCGCTCCGGCACGCTCACGTACGAGGCGGTTGGTCAGTTGACTGAGATTGGCCTGGGCCAGTCCAGCGCGGTCGGCATTGGCGGCGACCCGATCAATGGTTTGAAGCACATCGACATCATGCGCATGTTCAATGACGACCCGGACACCGATGCCGTCATCATGATTGGCGAAATCGGCGGCCCTGACGAGGCAGAGGCCGCCCGCTGGTGCAAGGTCAACATGAAAAAGCCCATCGTCGGTTTCATCGCAGGGGTGACGGCCCCCCCCGGCAAGCGCATGGGCCATGCGGGTGCGCTGATTTCGGGTGGTGCCGATACGGCGGACGCTAAGCTGGCGGTGATGGAGGAGTGCGGCTTCAAAGTCACACGCAATCCGTCTGAAATGGCCAAGCTGCTCAAGGCTTTGCTGTAAGCGAAACTACGGTGTAGGTAGCCACGCGGAAAGGCGTGGTTAAACTGCCGGATTGCGAAAGAACGCTTCGTGGGAAGCGTTTTTCGTTTCGAAACTTGGAGAGTGTCGATGTTTTTTGGCCTTGATTTAAGTTCTGCTGCCGTGTGGAGCGCCTTTGGTGCCATCATGCTGGCTAATATCATCCTGTCCGGTGACAACGCGGTGGTGATCGCAATGGCCGCACGCTCGCTCAAGCCGGAGCAACAGGGCAAGGCCATTTTCTGGGGCTCTGCCGCTGCCATCGTGATGCGGATCATTTTGACCATCGTCGCAATCCAGTTGCTGGCGCTGCCTTACCTCAAGCTGATCGGTGCAATCCTGCTGGTGTACATCGGCGTGACACTATTAATGCAGGAGGACGAGGGTGAAGGCGAAACCAAGGAAATTGGCAGCTTGGCCGCCGCGATCCGTACCATTTTGATTGCAGACCTGGTGATGAGCCTGGACAACGTGCTAGCCGTTGCCGCTGCCGCCAAAGGCAATTTGCCGCTGCTGGTGCTGGGTTTGGTGGTGAGCATTCCGCTCATCATTTTTGGCTCGACGTTGTTGCTCAAAGTAATGGAGCGGTTTCCCATCATCATCACCATTGGCGCAGCCTTACTGGGTTTTCTTGCGGGTGAGATGCTGTTGACCGACCCAGCCGTGGTTACCTGGTTCGGGAAAATAAGCGAATCGACGGTGTTGATGGCGGGCATTGTGGGTGCTATCTTGGTCGTGGCGCTTGGCAAGATGTTGAGCCGGCGCTATGCACAGCACAAGAGCTCGCCTGTGTAACTGCTTGCTTTGCTGGGCTGTGCGGTGGGTGACGCGCTGACTTCCCAGTTTAGGGGTCTATTCGCATAAAAACGACAAGACAATATGAACAACTCCCTTGTCTGCGACGACGGTGTCTGATAACGTTACGAACCTTTGTTACACACCGCCTGCACCGGGCGCGGGCGAGGGTCACCAGCCGAGTCGTGTCGGATGGGATTGGTGGTTTTTGTAGGGACGGGACGTGGCAAAAGATTCACTCAACGCAGGAAAAAAGTTCTGGCGAACCGATTGGTTTGTCGGCTTGGCCGTCGTTGTAGCAGTAGTCCTTCTCCACTCCAGCACCGATTTCTTTGGCTCGCTGGAGCGCCGCTTTTATGACTTTGCCAGCACCAGCAGCAGCCGTACCCCCTCGAACCGGATTGCAATCATCGCCATTGATGACCAGAGCATTGCCAATATCGGGCGCTGGCCTTGGCCGCGCGACATTCATGCCACGCTGATCGACCAGTTGTCGGGGGCCAATGCCAAAACCATCGTCCACACCGCCTTCTTTTTTGAACCGCAGGTAGACCGCGGCCTGAGTTTTATCCGTAAAATAAAGGACGTGTTGGCCGCTCCATCAGCGAATGCTGGCGTGGAATTCATTGCCGGCCAGCAGTCCACCAACCAACAGTTGGCCAAAGTGATTGCGCAGGCGGAGCAGGCGCTAGATACCGATGCCATTCTGGTCAACAGCATCAGGCGAGCCGGCAATGTGTTGGTGCCTTCGGTTTTTGTGCTGGGTGAGCCCCAGGGCAAGCCAGACAGCCCATTGCCTGGTTTTGCGCTGAAAAGTGCGCTCGACGAAACCAAAGGCTTCTCGGTTCCTGCGATCAAAAGTCAGCAGCCGCTCGAATCGATTGGCACTGCCGCTGCCGGAGTTGGGCACCTGAATCAACTACAAGACATTGACGGAGCCGTGCGCAATGAGCCGCTCCTGGTCAACTTTCACGGCAAAGCAGTGCCTTCGATGGCTTTGCTGGCATCTGCCAACAGCCTGAACCTGACTGCGGCTGACATCAAACTGAACGCGGGTGACTCGGTGCAAATTGGCAAACTGCGCGTCAAGACGGACGAAGCCGCCACCATGTTGCCGCAGTTCTACAAGGGGCACGATGGCAAGCCGGCGTTTGCGACAGATTCTTTTTATGACGTGCTGAACGGCAAGATACCCGCTTCCAAATATGCCGACAAGGTCGTCATTATTGGGGCGACAGCCCAAGGTGTCGGCACGCTGTTCCCGGTACCCGGTCACCCCGGCTTGACCCCGGCCGAGACGATTGCGCACGTCACCTCCAGTATTTTGAGCGAGCACTTCATCGTGCAGCCGTCCTGGGGACTGTGGGCGACTTTGGCGGTGTTTCTGTTGGTAGTCGCTTACGTTCTGCTGGCGTTGCCCCGCCTTTCAGCAGGGAGGGCGGCAGCTATCACTGGGGTGTTTTTTGTGGCACTTCTGGCGGCCGAGTTCGGGCTGCTTTCCAGCAGCGCGATGTGGTTGAAGCTGGTTTTCCCGGCTGCTTTGCTATTGCTCGGATATTTAGCGCTCACCACCAAACGGTTCTTGATGACTGAGGCGGGAAAAATCAAATCTGACGAAGAGTCCGCAGAAACCAGTCGCATGATGGGCTTGGCTTTGCAGGGCCAGGGTCAGCTGGATGCTTCGTTTGACCGCTTTCGCCGTGTGCCGATGAATGAGGCGGTGATGGGCAATCTGTACAGCCTGGCGCTTGATTTTGAACGCAAGCGCCAGTTCAACAAAGCCCAGGCGGTGTATGAGCACATGGCGGCCTTTAACGCTGGCTACAAGGATATCAAGTCCAAACTCAGCCGCGCCAAGAATTTGTCTGAAACCGTGATGCTGGGTGGTGGC
>JANOTE010000173.1:0-1674 GCA_031416195.1 Rhodoferax sp. | reverse complement strand
GGCGTCGCAGCCGTTGAGGCCGCGGCCAAGAATGGCGGAGTTGAGGTGAAGGTTCCCTTCTCGCCGGGGCGCACCGATGCTTCGCAAGAGCAGACCGATGTGGACTCGTTCGCCGTACTCGAGCCGACTTCCGATGGATTCCGCAACTACCTGCGCAAGGAACACCGCGGATCGGCGGCTGAACTGCTGGTGGACCGGGCCAACCTGATGACGCTGACCGCTCCTGAGATGACAGTTCTGGTCGGCGGGATGCGCGCACTAAACGCAAACTTTGGGCAGTCACAGCACGGCGTCTTGACCAAGCAGCCTGGCGCATTGACCAATGATTTCTTCGTCAACCTGCTCGACATGAGCACAAAGTGGCACCAACCCGGCGCACACCCTGCTTTGGTCAAAGGCCCGACCGAAGGCGGGGATCAGGAGAAAACCGGCTTGATCGACATGAACACCAACGTGCCCCAGCCCACAGCGCCTGAAGGCGTGCTGCTGGGGCGTGACCGCGCGTCGGGCGAGGTCAAGTGGACGGCCACCGTTGTTGATCTGGTCTTCGGTTCCAACTCCCAACTCCGGGCGGTTGCAGAAGTCTATGCATGCAGCGACGCGAAGCAGGCGTTTGCGCGCGACTTTGCGGCGGCATGGGGCAAGGTGATGAACCTGGACCGCTTCGATTTAGCTTGATCGCCGCTCCTGAACGTCAAATCGCGTAGCGTTATGCTGGAGTCTTCAACATTTGGAGACTTCAGCATGACCGACGCGATTTATGACAAGGGCTTGGCTACCCGCAAAGCCGTTTTGGGTGCAGATTACGTGGACGCGGCACTGCAAAAGGCAACCGATTTCACCCGGCCGCTGCAAGACCTGGTAACCCGACACGCCTGGGGCAATACCTGGCAACGCGACGGCCTGGATCTGAAAACCCGCAGCATTGTGACGGTTTCGATGCTGGTGGCTTTGGGACGCATGCACGAGTTAAAAATCCACGTGCGCGGGGCGCTGAACAACGGTGTGACTCAAGCCGAGTTGCAAGAAATTTTCATGCATGCCAGCGTCTACTGCGGCTTCCCGGCGGCAGTGGATGCATTTCGAAATGCGGCCGAGGTGGTTGACGCTTCTGCAAAGGCCTGAGCCTTGCAGCCAATCACGGCGCTACAACAGTCAGCTTTGGAAAGTAAGTCTGGTAGCGCACAGCGTCTCGCGTCAGCAGTTGCAAACGGCTGACAAGCGCGTGCGCGCCAATGTAAAAGTCCGGCATCGGCGAGGTTTTAGTGCCCAAGGTTTTGCGGTAAATTTTGAACGCCTGGCCAGCCAGAAATGCTGCATCCCACGGCAGTGCCTCCCGCGCCAGCGGCAGGCCCGCCAGTGCGGCCTCCAGGTCATTCGCCGTCTCGAAACGCGGGCTAACTTCAGCCAAGATGATCGGGTTGATGATGAGTGGAGCGCGTTGGCCCCACCGGTCCAGTTGGTCAATCGACCAATCCGCCCACTTTGGGTCATCCGCCAGTACGTCGATCAAAATGCAGCTGTCAACCAGCGTGCCGTTCAGCTCGGGTTTGTTCAAGTAGCGCGCGTCAGGCTCGCGAACCTCGCGCGCGGCACCCTGCGGCCAGCCGGTGCTCAATGGCATTGCAAGATTGATGATCGGTTGATGCCTGTTCGACAATCAGCCGCGCAGAT
>JANOTE010000172.1:0-17106 GCA_031416195.1 Rhodoferax sp. | reverse complement strand
CCATGAGCCTCAAAACAATGAACCGGGCCGTGCTGGTCACGGGCACCGCTGCCGTGACCGTGGCCCTGGTGCTGCTGGTGGTCAACTTAATGGGCGGTGAAAAGAAAATTGAACGGCGCTTGACGCGCGTGCACGGCGTCGAAAACCCGCTTTTTGCCCACGAGCTGGGTGCCATGCTCGGGCCGGCGATGATCGGCGGCAATCGCATTCAGGTCTTGAAAAACGGTGACCAGATCTTCCCGCCGATGCTCAGGGCGATCCGCAGTGCGCAAACGACGATCACGTTTGAGAGCTACATCTACTGGTCTGGCGAGATTGGCCGCGAGTTTGCTGAAGCCTTGTCCGAGCGTGCCCGGCACGGGGTCAGGGTACATGTGCTGCTGGACTGGGTCGGCAGCGCCAAGATGGACGAAAGCCTGATGACGGGCATGCAGGAGGCGGGCGTACAAATTCGCAAGTTCCATCCGCCTCATTGGTCACACCTGGGTCGACTGAACAACCGCACGCATCGAAAGATTCTGGTGACGGACGGTCGCACAGCGTTCACGGGCGGAGTAGGGATTGCGCCGCACTGGACTGGCAACGCGCAAGGCCCCGACCACTGGCGTGACACGCATTTTCAGGTAGAAGGCCCAGTCGTCGCACAAATGCAATCGGTGTTCCTGGACAACTGGCTCAAGGCCACCGGGGATGTGCTGCACGGGCCCAATTACTTTCCGTTGATTGCGCCTGTGGGCACACACGCCGCTCAAATGTTCAGCAGTTCACCTACCGGCGGCAGCGAGAGCATGCAACTGATGTACCTGCTGGCCATTACCGCTGCCACGCGGTCAATTGATCTGTCGGCTTCTTACTTTGTGCCCGATGGGCTGATGCTTCGGACCCTGGTTGAAGCCGTTAAACGCGGCGTGAAAGTACGAATCATTGTGCCTGGGGAGCATATTGACAGTGATACCGTTCGCAGCGCTTCGCGCGCGGTGTGGGGCGAGCTGCTGTCTGGCGGAATCACCATTGCCGAGTACCAACCAACGATGTATCACTGCAAGGTAATGATCGTGGATCAACTGTTGGTATCGGTGGGTTCGACCAACTTTGACAACCGCAGCTTTCGCCTGAACGATGAGGCCACACTCAATGTCATGGACAGTGCATTCGCGGCGCAACAGACCGAAATTTTTGAAGAAGACATGGCGCTGTCACGGCAAATCACTTTCGCCCAATGGAGCAATCGACCGCTGCGGGAGAAACTCGGTGAACGGCTTGCGTCCCTGCTAAGTTCTCAACTCTGAAGCGCGACGCTCAGGCGCGATGTCATTGAGGCTCTTTCGGGAGCCAAACGCATTGGCGTACACCCAGGTGAATTCCGCACCGATCAGGAAGATTTGGGCCGAGTAGTAAACCCACACCATGACAACCACCAGTGAACCTGCTGCGCCAAAGCCGGACACCACGCCACTGCTGCCGATGTACAGGCCAATCAGGGATTTACCCAGCATGAACAGAATCGCCGTGAATACGGCACCAATCCAGACATCCTTCCATTGCACCCGCACGCTGGGCATGACCTTGTAAATCAGTGCAAACATGGCGGCGACCAGGGCGAAACCCCCCACTGCGTCAGTCACTTCGGCAACCGCGTACCAGTCGCCAATTGCCGGGCTCCACCAACGCCCGACGGTGGCCAACGCGGCACTGACGACGAGTGACACGATGAGCAGAAAACCAATGGCCAGGATCATCCCGAACGACAGCAAACGGGTGCGCAGCAATTCAATCAAGCCACTGCTGCGTTTGCGGGTGGGCACATGCCAGATGCGATCCAGCGAATCCTGAAGTTCGCCGAAGACGGAGGTCGCCCCCACCAGCAGCAATGCGATTCCCAGTGCGGTCGCAGCTACACCTTCTGTCGGCTTGCGAACGCTGGCCAGCAAATCCTGCACCGCCTTGGCACCGGTCTCTCCCATCAACGAGCGCAGTTCCGCCTCAATCTCGCCGCGCGCCGCATCTTGTCCGAAAACCAACCCGGCCACAGAGACGACGATAAGCAGCAGCGGTGCCAGAGAAAACATCGTGTAATACGCCAGCGCCGCTCCCATGCTGGGCACGTAGTCTTCAAGCCATGAGTTTGATACCCGCTTGATCAGGAGCCAGGTTGATTGAGCAGTGGAGAGCATGGCGCTTGAAGGCAGAGTGACAAGTGTGTGATGGTAGTAAGTGCTGCAGAGCGTGCGCAGCAGGCGTGACCCCGATTTTTCGTCAGAAATGGCCTACGCGGCCCCTCCTTGGAAAACTTTGGGCTTGAGCAAGCGACTTCCTCCTACACGCACTCAAACCTACATCCTATGGGTGGCGATGCGGCATCGCGCAATCATGGAGGGTATCAACTCCATCAGCTCATCATGACAAACGCAACTTTCCCAACGGCGTTCGGCTCCTTAACACTGACAGCGTTTATCGCTCTTGCAGTCGGCGGTTGCACGGAAAAGATGATACCTCCAATCAAGGCAACTGCTCCGACGAATGTTCCATTGAGTTCCGAGCCTGCCATCACCCCGAGCACCAGCGTATTGGGCGTGGAGCCCGCTGGCGCGACGCGAGAGGCCGCCACCACCACGTCCAAGGCCAAGACGGATGTGAGCAAGGAGCAGCAGTCCACCGCGATGCCGTTGCCAGGGCAGGCGAACGACCATTCCGTCTTGCTGCCGCCTGGGTCGCCGCAGCGCGCTGCCAGCCGGTAGCCATTCGACCCGCAGGAGTTCACATGCAACACCTTGTACAAAATCTCATACCGCCAGAAATTTCACCGTTCGTCAATTTCGTTGGATCAACCTTGATGCCGAAGGACGAAGCGAGTGCCTACCGGGCGGCTTATCTGCGCCGCTCTGACAATGAGTTCGTGCAAATGCTCAATGGTTTTCGCAGCAGTGGTGGCTTGGCGCGCCTGAATGAAGTGGTCAAACTTTGCGAGAACCGAGGTGGCCCCGACATTGCGACCCTCAGCGCGAATCTGGCCCGCAAGCAAGTCATCTGTTTCGAATGGCAATCAGACGGCTGGTTGCCACTGTTCCAGTTCAATCCGCTGGATATGACGATTCGCCCCCAAATTCAGCCTGTCGTATCGGAGTTGAGCTGCATTTATGGTTCGTGGGATTTGGCGTTCTGGTTTTCACAGCCCAACCCATGGCTGGCAGACCGCGCACCGGCAGATGCACTCCTGAGTGATTTGCCAACGGTGTTGCAGGCAGCTCGGGCTGACCGTTTCATTGCCGCATAGGCAGTGGGGTTCCCACCGAAGATGCCTATTCAAACTGCCCATCTACAGTGACTGTGAAACCTTGTGTCTTTCACCTCGCCTTGGCAATTTCACTGGCATTGTCCGCGTGCGGTCAAATGATGGCGCTTCCAGAATCCGCTGGTATGGGACCGAAGCCGACGCTTCCCAAACCTAAAACCAGCCTGATACCCACCGTCAATATTGCCCCTGCGATTGGCTGGCCGTCCGGCATGATGCCGACAACTCCCGCAGGTACCCAGGTGAAGGCTTTTGCCAGTGGGCTGGATCATCCGCGCTGGTTGCTTGTACTTCCTAACGGGGACGTGCTGGTGGCCGAAAGCAATGCCCCGGCCAAGCCGGATGATGCCAAAGGCATTCGGGGCTGGATCATGGGCTTGGTCATGAAGCGGGCCGGTGCCGCAACCCCCAGCGCCAACCGAATCACGCTACTGAGAGATACCGATGCAGACGGCATCGCCGATGTGCGCTCAGTGCTACTGGAAGGGCTTAATTCACCGTTTGGCATGGCTTTAGTCGGCAACTATCTGTACGTTGCCAATTCAGATGCGGTCGTTCGGTTTCCCTATGTCGCTGGGGATCTTCGCATCGAGGTGCCTGGTACCAAGCTGGTGGATCTGCCAGCCGGCCCGATCAACCACCACTGGACCAAAAGCTTGATCGCAAGCCCTGATGGCAAATCGCTTTTCGTGACCGTGGGCTCCAACAGCAATGTCGCCGAACGCGGCATGGAGGCAGAGACAGGGCGCGCCGCGATTTGGCAAGTTGACATCCACAGTGGCGCAAACCGCGTGTTCGCCTCGGGTCTTCGCAACCCCAACGGAATGGCCTGGGAGCCATCAAGCGGGGTGTTGTGGACGGTTGTGAACGAGCGCGATGAAATCGGTAACGACCTTGTGCCCGACTATCTAACGTCGGTAACTGACGGCGCTTTTTACGGCTGGCCGTACAGCTATTTTGGTCAGCACGTTGACAGCCGCGTATCGCCTGCCCGCCCGGATCTTGTCGCCACAGCGGTTGCGCCGGATTACGCGCTGGGGTCTCACACGGCGTCTCTGGGGCTGGCATCCTCTACCGGAACCAGCTTGCCTGCACAGTTTGCCAATGGTATGTTCATTGGCCAGCACGGCTCCTGGAACCGCCGTCCACACAGTGGCTACAAGGTCGTCTTTATCCCGTTTGCCCTGGGCAAACCAAATGGAATGCCAGTTGAGGTTCTCACCGGATTTCTTAGCGAAGATGGCAAAGCCTATGGCAGGCCGGTAGGTGTCGCACTGGACAAGGCTGGCGCGCTGCTGGTGGCGGATGACGTAGGCAACGTGATCTGGCGGGTGGCTGCAGTGTAGCGGGAAAAATGCAGCGCAAAAAATTCGTTTTCAAGTCGCTGCGATCAAAATTGTGGGAACATACAGCATGTACGGAACGACCTCATCATGATACGAATAGCCATAGTCGATGACCATGCCATGGTGAGAGCTGGGTTGCGCCAGTTTTTTTCGGATCAGATCGATTTTCAGGTGGTTGCTGAAGCCTCCAATGGCCGTCAGGCGATTGACATTGTGCGCAAGGGCGAGGTGGATGTGATCTTGCTTGACATCTCCATGCCCGACCAAAGCGGTGTCGATGCGCTGGCGGCGATCAAAGCGCGCGCACCCGATCTTCCGGTTTTGATCCTGAGCGGTTTCCCCGAGGCGCACTACGCCACGACGCTGCTGCGCCAGGGTGCCAGCGGTTACTTGAACAAGGACACTGACCCGGACGAAATTGTCAAGGCCATCCGCACGGTGTGCCGTGGCCGCAAGTACATCACGGCCGCTGTGGCCGAGCAACTGGCCGACGGGCTGGCCGGGGGCGGCACAGACCGCATGCCCCATGAGCAGCTGTCCGAGCGCGAACTACAGGTCTTTCTGCGGCTGTCGAAGGGCGAAACCATCGGGAACATGGCGGTCAGCATGTCGCTCAGCGTTAAAACCGTCAGCACCTACCGCACCCGGGTGATGGAAAAAATGAAGCTCGAGTCCAACAGCGACCTGACCTATTACGCGCTGAAAAACGGTTTGATTCAATAGCGCTGCCAAGGCGTTACAGGAGCGCAGGGCGGGTGGTAGTTTTTTCCCCACCGTTCATGCGGCTGCAGTAGCTGATCAAGGCATCGATGTCGTTTGATTTGTCAAAAACCTCGTCTGCCCCCAGATCCAGGCACTTGAGTTTCATGTCGTCGGTGGCGTAGTTTGTCAGCACCACGGTTTTGGAATTTTTCGTCGCTGCCTTTGCGTTGCGCAACACGCCCAGGCCCGAGCCCACTTTCAGGAAGATGTCGACGATGACCAGGTCAGCATGGTTGTGGGGGTCTGTCAACCACAGCACTGCCGACGACTCGTCTTCCGCCGTGCCAACCACTTCCACCTGGGCAAGATCCTCCAGCATGGCAATCAGGCTTTCTCGGATCAGCGGACTGTCTTCAACAAGAAAAGTTTTTAACGGTGGCATAAATCGGTTGGCCAAGGTGCGGGCAATTCATCTGCGGATATCCACGCGTATTTGCATACAGCATAGGAATGTAAGTATCTGCGTATTTGCAGCAATGGGCCATTGGCTGTACACGCGCCTGTGCGTAAGAAGAATCCTACGACCTGCCAGCCCAAGCCCCCAACTGCCGTGTGGCACTTTCGTAGGACATCTACTACGCGGATTGAGGGCTTAGTCCGCTACTGCGACGGCCGCCCTTTTTGCATACTGCACGGAGCGTGGCGCGCTTGCGAAGTTGCAGATTTTCCAATCACGCAAAATACACACAAGGAACAACATGAACAAAATTTTGAGATGCACAGTGGCAATCGCAGCACTGGTCGCGGCAGCGCACGCAGGCGCGCAGATCACGTTTTATGAGCATGACGAATTTCAGGGCCGCTCGTTCAACCCCGGCGCGCAATTGAGCAGCTTCAGCACGGCAGGGTTCAACGATCAGGCGTCATCGGCAATTGTCACGAGCGGTCGGTGGGAAGTCTGTGAGGACGATGCGTTTGCCGGGCGTTGCGTGATTTTGCGACCAGGGCAGTATCCGTCGTTCAGTGCCATGAACATGAACGACCGCATATCGTCGGTTCGGGTCA
Source organism: Rhodoferax sp. (assembly GCA_031416195.1). GTDB lineage: Bacteria > Pseudomonadota > Gammaproteobacteria > Burkholderiales > Burkholderiaceae_C > JANYCG01. The sequence goes on along the minus strand of JANOTE010000172.1, from coordinate 10,701 downwards.
TCGCTGAAAACACGGGCGTGAATGACGACCGCTATGCACCCTTCCCGCCTCCCGCCTTGGACACCCGAAGGCGCGGCAAAGAGGAGTTATTCGTGGTGGATGTTACTTCCGTACGCGCGGTCGTTGGAACGCCCGATCAGCGTTGCTGGGTGGAGCCAGAACAGGTTCCACAGGCCTCACAGGCATCCAAGCCGAACGTTGGCGGCGCGGTGGTGGGGGCCATACTTGGCGGTATTCTGGGTCACCAAGTTGGCGGCGGTGCCGGTAAGGATCTGGCAACCGTGGGCGGCGTGATTGTCGGCGGCGCGATTGGTTCGCAAGTGGGTCGTGGTGGCAATAACACGCAGCCATCCACCCAAAGCGTTCAGCGTTGCACCACCATGCCAAGCCAGACTGCACCCGCTTTGTGGGATGTCGGCTACACCTTCCGCGGGCAGGATCACCAAGTGCAAATGACCACGCAACCCGGGCCCATCATTTTGGTCAACCGCAATGGTGAACCGAGAACCGTATCGAATCCCTGATAGCCGATTCAAATTTAGTAACTCAAAAGGATCAACATGACGAAATTCTCCAACCTCAAAATCTCCCTGCTTGTGACTGCCATCCTGGCGATACCTGTAGCGCAGGCCGCAACAGTGTCCAAGGACGACTATGCAGCGGGTAAGACCCGAATCAGCGCAGCCTACAAGACTGACAAGTCCGCGTGCTCCTCCATGAAATCCAATGCCAAGGACATTTGCGTTGAAGAGGCCAAGGCCAAGGAAAAAGTGGCGCGTGCCGAGCTGGAGTACAGCTACACCGGCAAGCCGGGTGATCAAACCAAGCTGCGCGAAGTCAAGGCCAAGACCGCTTATGCAGTCGCCAAAGAAAAGTGCGACGACAGGAGTGGTAACGACAAAGATGTTTGCCGCAAGGAAGCCAAAGCCGTAGAGACCAAAGCATTAGTTGATGCCAAGATGGCCAAGGATGTCGCTGAAACCCGCAAAGATGGCGCGCAGGACAAAAAGGATGCCGATTACAAGGTCGCAGTTGAGAAATGTGACGCCTTGACTGGCGATGCCAAAGCCAGTTGCATAACCAGCGCCAAAGCCAAATTTGGCAAGAGTTGAAACGATTGCCGGCAACTGGTGATTGCTGCAAGGGAGCCACTAGTTCGTGACGCAGAAGCCATCGCTCTCAGTGGGCCTTCTGCGATTTTTTAAATGGCCAGCGGGCATCCTGCTGGGGATTGCAACTGCCGCAACAGTGTTCATACTGCTGTTCGGCTGGAACTGGTTACGCCAGCCGATCGAACAATACGCGCTGAATAAAACCGGGCGGGTGCTGGCCATCAAAGGCGACTTGACGCTGGCTTGGCATTGGCCACTGCCGCGCTTCACGGCCAAAGACATCTCGTTTGCAAACCCTTCTTGGGCGCGCGAGCCGTTGATGTTCAAAGCGAGTTCAGCCGAGATCGAGCTGGATCTGCTGAAGTTGCTGCAAGGTCATTTTGTGTTCCCTCAAGTCCACTTGGTAAGCGCAGCGGCGTTTTTGGAGCAAAGCGCCGACGGTCGCAAAAGCTGGTTGCTGGACTTGGCGCAAAAAGACGAGGCCGCACGCATTGAGATTGGCCTCATCACGCTGGATGAAGGGCTGTTGGGCTATGACGAACTGGCCCAAAAGACGCACATCCGGGCCAATATTTCTTCAATTGTTTCCTCACCCAGCCCAGACCAGGCACCTTCACCGTATGCGTTGACGTTTACCGCCGCCGGGCAGTTCAAAGGCAACGCCTTCAATGCCAAAGGCAGCGGCGGGTCGGTTATTGCCCTTCGCGACGAGGCAACGCCCTACCCGTTGAAAGTACAGGCCAGCTTTGGCCGCACCCATGTCGTCAGCGAAGGCACCGTGACCGGACTGCTGAAACTGTCAACCCTGGACATGAAGCTTGCAGTGCGCGGCGATAACCTTGACCAACTTTTCCCGCTCATCGGAATCGCAACTCCCCGCACCCGCCCGTACGCGGTGGATGGGCGACTGCAACGCGCAGGCAACGAGTGGAACTATCAGGATTTCAAGGGTCGCTTTGGGGCCAGCGATATCGCCGGGTCGGCCAAACTGACGGTCACTGGGCAACGCCCGATGGTGGTGGCTAACCTGACATCCAATGTGCTGGACATTGAAGACCTGGGCCCCCTCATTGGAGCGCGGGTGGGCAGTGTGAAAGCAGCGCGCCGGGCGGCAGAAGATGTGCCTGTTGAAGGCAAAACCAAGGCTGAAGCCAGTGTGGCCGCTGCAGTTGACGCTGATGCCGCGCCGCAGCCAGTCGCAACACCCAAGCGCATGCGGGTGTTACCTGACTTGCCTTTCAAAACCGACCGCTGGAACAGCCTGGATGCTGACGTACACCTGCGTGCCAAAACGATTCGCCGCGCGGCAGCACTGCCGCTGGAAAATCTGAGCGTACACATGCTGCTTCGCAATGCCGTGGTAACGCTGGACCCGTTGGACTTTGGCTTCGCGGGGGGCCACCTCAATGCCTTGATCACGCTGGACGGCAGCAAACGCCCGATCCAGGCGCACGCCCGCATCAAGGCGCAAAAGCTGTTGATCGCCAAGCTGTTTCCTCTATCGCCCTTGAACAAAGCCAGCATCGGCCAAATCAATGGCGTGTTTGACCTGAAGGGCAGCGGAGATTCAGTCGGGCGCATGCTGGCGACATCCGAGGGCAAGATCGGCTTGGTGGCGGCCGGTGGGCAGATCAGCCGCCTGATGATGGAAAAAGCCGGCATCCACCTGTGGGAAATGCTGCAGTTAAACCTGTCGGGCGACCAGATGATCGAGTTGCGCTGCGCAGTGGCGGATTTTGACGTGAAAGCGGGTATTTTGCGCCCCAACGCACTGATTTTGGACACCCAGGTCACTACCATCACCGGCACCGGCACGATCGATCTGGCGCGCGAGCAGCTTGATCTCACACTGAACCAGAAGACGAAAAGAACCAGCCCGCTGGCGCTACGCAGCCCATTGATCCTGCGTGGCAGTTTTGTCAAACCCGTCGTTGGTGTCGACAAAGGCAAGCTGGTCGCCCGTGCATTGGGAGCGGTCACGCTGGGCCTGCTCAATCCGCTGCTGGCGCTGATTCCGCTGGTCGATCCCGGCCCTGGAAAAGACAGCGATTGCGGACCCTTGCTGACGGCGGCCAAGACCGCAATGCCGCCCAAAACAGGCAAATCCACCGCGCAAAGGTAATGCAACAACCCGCCCTAAAATACTATTATATATATAGCATATTGTGAATATTATTCGGGAGCTAGAGGCCTATTTAACTCCTAAATTGAGTCAAAAACGCCCTGAATAACAAAAAATTAACCTGTGAGTTAATTTTTTGAGAATTTTGACCTCATCCTCGCCAGCGGCGCAGCAGACGACGCGCTATCAGGAGACGTTGCGCTGACGCTGCCATCCGCCAGCCAGCTCATACTCCCCGCGGTTCTACAACGCGAGTTGGTAGCCCAGCTAAGACGGTTTCGAGATTTCCGTCAGCGCTTTGGCAGTTGGCCGCATTTCGCTGCTTTCCACCGCAAAATCGCCCAGTGCCACGATGCCGACCAGGCGCTTGTCGCGGTTGACCACCGGCAGGCGTCGCACCTGGTAATCGCTCATGATGATGGCGGCCTTTTCCACGGAGTCGTCCTCGTAGGCCCAGGCGACACCCTCGGACATCACGTCGCGAACTTTCGTCTGCGCGCCCAAGCCCTCGCCGATGCCGCGAATCGCGATGTCACGGTCTGAAATCGTCCCGATCATGCGGTCGTCTTCTGTGACCGGCATCATGCCGAAATCACCTGCACCCATCTGTTGTGCGGCTTCGCCGATGGTCATGTCCGGACTGATGACTTTGACGTCCCGGCTCATCAGGTCTTTAAGCTGTTGCATAGTCACTCTCCTTTTGCGCCACGGGTTGGGTCACGCCGTCTCGGCTTGGATCGTCGGGCAGCAGGTCGGGCGTGGGGCCTGGGTCGGGATCAACCGGCAAGGGCAACTCGTCGGGTGTGGGCTGGCGATGGGGTGGAACGTGGGATTTCGGCACAGTGAGGCGGGTCATTTCAATTCCTTTAGATCGCTGGTTTGTCAATGGACAAATGCAGCTTGGTTGAGGTCGTCATCTGTCATTGAAGCGGCGCAGACATCCGCGCCGATGCAACTTTGACCCGGAGGTGGCCTGGAGGTCTGTTCGATAGCCCACACAGCAACACAAGCGACGAAGCTGGAGTGTATGTGCGCTGTCGCACTGACGAGGGGCCAACGCTGCCGTCATGCTCAGGCTGACGCAAGCGTTCATTGGACGCTTGCGTTGAGTAACTTACACCCCCACGCGCAGACATCTGTCGCTGGGTTTTTTTGACGATCTGAAGGAGATTGACATGACTGATAGAACTTTAGCTGTAAACGAAAAACGTGACGGTGATGCCAATCGCGACCCGATTACGGATGCGCCGGGCGCGCACCCTATCGGTGTCGGCATTGGTGCCGCTGTAGGCGGCGTAGCAGCCGGAATTGGCAGCGGTGCAGCCTTGGGCGCGATGACGGGAACCGTGGTGGGTCCCGTCGGCACAGTGATTGGGGCGGCGATCGGTGCCATCGTCGGTGGCTTGGCCGGCAAAGGCGTGGCAGAAGCGATGGATCCGACGGTCGAGCAAACCTACTGGCGCGAGAACTATACGAATCGCCCGTATGTCAACGGCGACCGCAGCTTTGACGACTACGGCCCCGCCTATGACGTTGGCGCTACCGCCTACAACCGATACCCTGGCCGCAGTTTTGACGATGTTGAGCCCGATCTATCGCGCGATTGGAGCGCTGCGCGCGGCAAATCAAACCTGGATTGGTCTGGCGCGAAGGAGGCTTCCCGTGATGCGTGGAACCGGGTGAGCAATTCGGTGGAACGCGCGATACCCGGCGACTCGGATCGTGATGGCAGATAAGCAACCCTTTGTGGCGGCTTGAAGCCGCCACAAAGAACATGACGCAGGATGTATTGCCAATGAGTTTTTACTATTAAATAAATAGCATATTGTGCAATAAATACGAGAGCGAGGGCAATATTTTGATGTAATTTTGGTGAGATTTTGATGGTAAGGTGCGTTTTTTGAGAAAAAATTAACCTGTGAGTTAATTTAAATCGACATGGCAGTTTGTTGCTTAGTGGAAAGTGAATCGTTTGGAAAATGCCGATGAAGTCACCGCAAACGCGACTGCCAAGCCCGCAAAACGCGCTGCTGCGTTGGCTGTATTGGCTGCACCACCGCAGCCTGATGTTGGTCCTGTGAATGCGGCAAAAGTGCCTCCCGGCGAAGCGGTTCAGCCTAAATCCAGCCCGGATGGCGCAGCCAAGAAAAAGCTCGCACCGCGCACCTGGTTGAAGATTGGCATCGCGTGGCCAGCGGCCGGGTGATCTCGCCGCAGCGGATCACAGTGGCTTTGCAGGGCACGGGGCGGGTGCTGCGTGTTGCAGTCGCCCAGGGCCAGATGGTGCAGCAGGGACAACTGCTGATTGAATTGGAAAACAGCGACAACCGCGCCAGCCTGGCGCAGGTCAGCGCGTTTGTTGCGCAGGCGCGTGCCAAGTTGAGGCAGGTGGGTGAATTGGGCCAGCCGCTGGCCGTGCAGGCGCTGGCGCAGGCTCGGGCGACCGCGCTTCAAACCCGCAAGGCGCTTGATCGCAGCCGCGCTCTGGTGGCGCAGGGGTTTGTGAGCCAGGCCGCGGCGGACGACGCACAGCGGGCCGATGAATTAGCCACCAGTCAGGTAGCCAGTGCGCAGGCTCACGTACAAACCAACTCCCCCAGCGGCAGCGATGCGGCAGTATCACGGTCGGCCTTGGCGCAGGCGATTGCGGGCGAGCAATTGGCGCAGGTCAAGTTAGCGCAGGGCCGGGTTCTTGCGCCCAGCAGTGGCATCCTAATTTCACGCAGCGTGGAAGTGGGCGACATCGTGCAGCCGGGTAAAGAGCTGATGGTGCTGGCTGCCAGCGGGCAGCTTCAAGTGCTGATCCAGGTGGATGAAAAAAATCTCTCAAAAATCGCGCTGGGGCAAAAAGCCCATGGATCCGCCGATGCGTTTGCCAGCCAGCGATTTGATGCGGTGGTGGCCTATATCAACCCAGGCGTGGACGCCACGCGCGGCTCGGTGGAAGTGAAGCTTGATGTGATCGCTTTTCATCATTGCAGGCGTGGCATTGGGCGTGTCGGTGATCGTCTTCATGTCAGCGTTGTTGACGGGCCTGCAGGCAAGCATTTTCGGCACGCTGCTTGATTTTCAGCCGCAGATCGTCATATCCGCGCCCGATGAAGCAGCGCGCTCATTGCGAGAAAGTGAGCGGGAAAGCCAGAGCGTTGAATTCGCCACGCTGGTGCAGCCGCGTACACAGCGTCCGCGCTCGCTAGACCAATGGCAAAAGGTGCGCAGCACGACATTGGCGATACCTGGCGTGCTGGTGGTGGCACCTGTTGCCGAGGGTGCAGCTTTTATCTTGCGCGGTGATGCCAACACCGGGGTCGCAGTCCGGGGCATTGAACCCGAGAGCTACCTGCGCTTGATTCGTGGCGCTTCGCACCGCACAAAGCCTGCTCGGATTGCCGGGGGGTGCCACCAGTCTGCAGCTCAAGGTAGCAGCGCCGTTCGAGGCCGAAGCGCTGGCGCTGCAAATCGCCGCGCAGCCCAACATCAAAGTTGAAAGCTGGATCGAAACCAATGCGGAATTTTTCAAAGCGCTGTCCGGCCAGACCTTAAGCTTCTTCATGATTCGCCTGTTTGTGGGCCTGACGGCGGCGCTGGGCATTGCCAGCGTGCTGGTCGTGTCGGTGGTGCAAAAATCCAAAGAGATTGGTATTTTGCGGGCCACGGGGACGACACGCGGCCAAATACTCGGCGTTTTTTGCTGCAAGGCGCGATCCTCGGGCTGCTGGGCTCGGTGTTTGGTTCGCTGATGGGTTGGGGGTTTTTGACCGCTTGGCGTGGCTTTGCCGTCAACGATGAAGGGGTGCCGTTTTTCACACTGGAAGCCGGACCAATTCTGTACACCTATGTTGCCCTCGGTGCCCCGCTGGTAGGCACGCTGTCGGCGCTATTTCCTGCGCAACGGGCCGCCCGGTTGGACCCAGCGGTGGCTATTCGTGGCTGATGTCCAAGGTCAGGATCTGGCTGGCCCGACCTTACGGCTTGAGGGCATTCGCAAGTCTTACGGCACCGGCACGGCGCATGAGACAGAAGTTTTGCATGGTATTGACCTGACCCTCGCGCGGGGCGAATTTGCGGCCTTGATCGGGCCATCGGATCCGGCAAGAGCACGCTCTTAAACCTTATCGGCCTGCTTGACAAACCAACAGCAGGAAAGTTGTTTCTAACCGGACAGGAGGCCGAAAACTTACCCGACAAAGCGCTGACGCGATTGCGCGGCAATGCGATCGGGTTTGTGTTCCAGTTTCACAACCTTCTGCCGGCCTTTACGGCGGTTGAAAACGTGATGCTGCCACTGCTTTCAGCGCGCGGTAGACCGGATGCTGCCATGCATGCGCGCGCACAAGACCTAATTGACAAGGTGGGTCTCAAACCCTGGGGTCATCACCTGGCGAATGATTTGTCGGGCGGTCAACAGCAGCGCGTGGCGATTGCACGTTCGCTGGTGATGCAGCCTGCGCTGGTGTTGGCAGACGAGCCGACAGGTAACCTGGATACACAGTCTGCCGACAGGATTTTTGACTTGATGCGCAGCGTAAGCAAAATCAGTGGTACGACGTTTTTAATTGTCACGCATGACCCAAGGCTGGCCAGGCGCTGCGACCGGATTATTGAGCTGGTTGACGGCAAGGTTGCCTCCGACTCACCCAACAAGGCGACCGTCAGCGGCAACACCACACCTTAAGCCGCTGCGGCGCGGGCAATTACTTCGCGGCGTGTTTCATCTTGGCTTCTTTTTTGCAAGCCGATTTGGCATCGCCCGCACTGTCGTCGCACTTTTCTTTTGCCGTGTCATAAGCCGTGTCGTGTTTGGTTTTGTCCACTTTTTTGATGTTCCTTTCCGTGGGTTTGTAGGTCGCTTCAAGCTCGGCTTTGGCAATTTTTTCGACACCTTTGGCCTCAGACACGCAGATGTCTTTCGCATTAGCTTTCAGGGCATTGCATTTTTCGCGGTCGGCTTTGTAAGTGCTTGAAATGGCATCTTTCTGTGTTTTGTATTCAACTTTCGTCATGGCGATAGCCGCGTTTGAGAAAGCGCAGGAAACGGCAAAAGACAATAAAAGCAGTTTGGATTTCATGATGGGTTTCCTTTAAAAAAAAGTGCAATGCTGTTTCAGACTCCGTGTTGAGGTCTGATGTAACAGCGTCTGTTCAAGTTCATTTCACGGACAGGTCAATAGTGAACTGATTTGCGCATTGCTACAGTAGGTTACTACCTGGCAATGAAGTAGGCCAACGCCTACGAGGCGCACTTAACGCCGAGGGGTCTAAGCCCGTTGCCATGGCGGAGTTGGGAAATGCCGTGAATAATTACGCGATGGCCCAATCCACATGTGCTGCGTTGCATCCGCAAACCTGACGATCCCGTAAGACCCATTCAATGGATCTCGTTGTTGCTCGGCCACATGGCCTTTACTGTCCACCGGGCAATTTTTACATCGACCCCTGGCGCCCGGTAGACCGTGCCGTCATTACCCACGGTCACAGCGATCACTCTCGCCCCGGCAACGGCCATTATTTGACGATGGCGCTGGGCGCACCGATTCTGCGCAAGCGCTTGGGTGCAGATATCACGCTGGACACATTGGCCTACGGCGAAACCATCAACCACCACGGTGTGACCGTCAGCCTGCATCCCGCCGGGCACGTGTTGGGCTCGGCCCAGGTGCGGCTGGAGTATCAAGGCGAAGTGTGGGTGGCCTCGGGCGACTACAAGTTGGACGACGATGGCACCTGTGCGCCGTTTGAGCCGGTGCGTTGCCACACCTTCATCACCGAATCGACCTTTGGCCTGCCGATTTACCGCTGGATCCCGCAGCCAGAGCTGTTTGCCGATATCAATGCCTGGTGGCAAAACAATGCGGCCAACCAGCGCACCAGTGTGCTGTTTTGCTACGCCCTTGGAAAGGCCCAGCGCCTGCTGTCCGGGCTGAACCCCAGCATCGGGCCAATCGTGGCTCATGGTGCCATGGCCCCCTTGAACCAAATCTACCGCGACGCTGGGGTGCGCCTGCCCACAACGCACAGCGCAGCGGAAATTACCGACGTTGCGCAATTGCGCAGCAGCATGGTGCTGGCTCCGCCCTCGGCGCAGGGCACGCCGTGGATGAAACGTTTTGGCGACTATGCCGATGGCTTTGCCAGCGGCTGGATGCATCTGCGTGGCACGCGGCGCAGGCGGGGTGTGGACAGGGGCTTCGTGATGTCTGATCATGCCGACTGGCCGGGCCTGCAGCAGGCGATTGCCGCGACCGGGGCAGAGCGCGTGTTCGTCACGCACGGGCAGGTGCAGGTGATGGTGCGTTGGCTCAATGAGCAGGGTTTGCAGGCGCAGGGTTTTGTGACGGAATACGGCAATGAAGAGGCGGACACGCCGGAAAACACACCCGATGTAGCGTTGGGGGTAACGCTGGGGGTAGCGCCCGCGTGAAAGCGTTTGCCGATCTCTACACCCGGCTGGATGCGACCACCAGCAGCAACAGCAAACTCATCTTCCTGCAAGACTACTTTCGGGTTGTCACATCTGCCGATGCGGCATGGGCGGTCTATTTCCTGGCGGGTGGCAGGCCGCGTCGCGTGGTACCCACGAAATTGTTGCGCGAGCTGGCCATTCAAGCCAGTGGCCTGCCGCTGTGGCTGTTTGAAGAAAGCTACGAGGCGGTGGGCGACTTGGCAGAGACCATCACGCTGCTGTTGCCACTGTCGCAAAACACATCGTCTGATGGTCTGGCGCTATGGGTTGAAGAGCGGCTGCTGCCCCTGCGCAAAGCAGCACCGGATCAACTGGTTGCACAACTGTTGCCGCTGCTGCAACAGCTTGATCGCGCCAGCCAATTGGTGTTCATCAAACTGATCACGGGCAGTTTTCGTGTCGGCGTCTCCAAGCTGCTGGTCACGCGCGCGTTGGCTGCGTTGAGCGGCATTGATGCCAAACGCATCGCGCAGCGGATGGTGGGCTACACCGACATCTCGGCGCGGCCCACCGCAGAGCTATATGAGCGCTTGATCGCGGCGGCTGGTGACGACGTGCAGGATGCACGCGACCCCGGCCAGCCGTACCCGTTTTTCCTGGCGCATCCGCTGCAAACCGATGTTGCGGCATTTGACGATCAACTCGGTGCGCCTTCGCAATGGCAGGTCGAGTGGAAGTGGGACGGCATCCGCGCGCAACTGGTCAAGCGCGAAGGGCAGATCTGGATTTGGTCGCGCGGTGAAGAGCTGGTGACCGAGCGTTTTCCTGAGCTTGCGGCTCTGGCCGCCCACGTGCCCGATGGCACGGTGCTGGATGGTGAAATTGTGGTGTGGAAGGATGGGCGGGTGCAGCCCTTTGCTCTGCTGCAACAACGAATTGGCCGCAAAACGCTGGGTGCCAAACTGTTGGCCCAAGTGCCAGTGGCGATGTTGGCTTATGACCTGCTGGAGTGGCAGGGAGTCGATATTCGTCAGCAAATTCAAACTGGCCGACGCGAGCAGCTT
>JANOTE010000171.1:0-2292 GCA_031416195.1 Rhodoferax sp. | reverse complement strand
CCGGCGCAGCACGTCCAGCGACATGCCCTCGACCTGGGTCAGGTTGCGCATCGTGATGTCGCGGTGCTGCGGCTTGCACGGCGCGATGGTGAAGCCGCAATTGCCGATCACCGCCGTGGTCACGCCCAGCGCAGGCGAGGGCCGCACACACGGATCCCAAGTGATCTGCGCATCAAAGTGGGTGTGGCTGTCGATGATGCCCGGCATCAGGGCAAGCCCTTCGGCTTCAATCACCTCGCGTGCGGAGGCGCGCAGGTTGGGGCCGATATCGGCGATGCGGCCATCAGTGACGGCGACATCCTTGATGGCCGGCGCGCTGCCGGTGCCGTCGAAAACCAGGGCGTTACGGAAAAGAAGGTCATGCATGGTTGCGTCCAATAATGTCGAAGTTGGGTGTCGAAGTGGGCTGCTCGCAGCCAATGTATCACCGCGATGGTTGTGTGTCGATTTATGTGTGCGCTGCTTGACCCCATGGGCTGCTGCTGTGATCCCCTGCGTTTGCAGTTTGCGCCAAACTTCGGCCAGATTCAATGCATTCGCCGTTACCGTACCGTAAACGGCGCTTGGTACGGACGCCCAAATGCCACACCCGCCACCACCGTGCCGCTGGGCCGCAAAAAGACTTTGCCGGTGCGCGGATTGTTGCGCGTATCCACAAACGCCACTGGGCCTTCAACAATCTCCAGAATCGACAAATCCGCCGGCGCGCCGATTTGCAGGGTGCCGTGTTTCGGGATTCGGCTGATCACACGCGCTGGTGCGGCTGTGGCCATGCTGATCACTTCGGACATCGAGAAGCCCAGGCCAATGAATTTACTCATGACCCACGGCAAATACGGCATGCCAGGCGAGTTGCCTGAAAACACATGCACGTCGCTCGAAATGGTGTCGGGCGGGCAACCCTGGGCGATGGCGGCCTCGGCAACGGTGTAGTCGAAACTGCCGCCGCCGTGGCCGATGTCGAAGATCACGCCGCGGCGTTTCGCGGCCAGCGCGGCAGGAAGCAATTTGCCGTCTTGCACGATATTGGTAAATTGGCCAGCGTTGTTGGGCGCGCCTGAATAGCAGTGCGTGAGCACATCGCCGGGGCGCAGCAGGTCGAGGATTTGCGACATCAGTTCGCGGTCTGCCACGCCGCCGATATGGCACATCACCTTGGCGGGCACGCCGGACATCTCACAGGCTTTGATGGCCCGGCGCAGCGGCTCCAGGCCGTGCCGAGCGATAACGTTTTCGCTCATGCGTACTTTCACGCCGAGCACCATGTCGGCGTTTTCCGCCACGGCGCGGGCCGCCACTTCAACCTGGGCATAGTCAATATTGAACAACTCGGGCACCGGAAAACCCGCCAACCCTGCCACGGCAATGTGTACAAAGGCAAACTGGCGCGTGCGCGATGCAGGCACTACAAAACGGCGAAAGGCGGCGAAGTTGTTGGCCCCGCCGTCACCTGCTGAAACAACAGTCGTGGTGCATTGATGCGCGATCAGCTCGTCAGCCGGGATGCCGATCGCCGAACCATAGGGGAAGGTATGGCAGTGCAGATCGATCAGGCCAGGCGTCACCAGTTTGCCGCCCACATCCATCACCCGCTGCGCGCGCTCTGGCGCAATGCTGGCATCGATGGATTCGATCAAGCCATAACGGATGCCGATATCCCGTTTGCCAGATAAATTTTGACTCGGGTCAAGCACATTGGCGTTGCGGATGAGCAGGTCAAATTTGTCAGCGGGCCCCATCGCTGCCAGCACCGCTCCTGGCAGCGCGGCTAAACCTGCGGCGGCCGCAGCCGAAGTTGTTACAAATTGACGGCGCGAGTGATTGATCATGTAAGTCTCCTGGGTTGATCGGGCTATTCAATTGAATAACTTCCAAATGATGCTGTACCCGTCGATATTGTGCAACCGCGCTGCTTGAACAGCTTTGACGGCATTCCAACATGCTATTATATATATAGCTTAATGTGCATATAATACGAGAGCTAGAGGCATATTTCATCTATAATTTGATGAAAAATCAGCTTTGAAGCCTGAAAAAGACCATTTTGACGTTATTTTTACCACAATTGTAGTAACAATCAGAGATTCCGCCGAAGTGAGGTCAAACTCGGTCTCTTGCGATCCCGCTGTACCAACGGCTTGAAATATCTTGCTAGGATTCGCGCAGGACTGTTTCAATGAATGCGCTCGAACTCACGCTGATGTATCTCTTTGCCGCTGTGCTGGGCGTGGTGGCCTGCCGCTCGCTGAAGCTGCCGCCGATGCTGGGCTATCTGGCGGTGGGCGTGGTAAT
>JANOTE010000170.1:0-2095 GCA_031416195.1 Rhodoferax sp. | reverse complement strand
TTGCCGTCTTTTCCAAAATAGATCTCACCCGCTGCTCGCTGCCGGGCGAATTCATCTACTGGCAAAGCCCAGTGTCTTCCGGGCGATGGTTTGATTATTCGGCCACTGGGTAGCGGCACCTCATACCGATATTTCTCCCGCTTTGCACCGTCCTCTGTTCGCACATCCAACGGATAGGTTCGCCACGGCCCATTCAAATCCCCATCAGCATTCTTGAAACGACCTTTTTGTTCATCGTTCCGGGGGATCATGTTCCAGCCAGAATCAAGCCAAGTAGGCGATTTTGAAAATACCAGAAGGTGGTCGTGGTCACCGCTTAGCCCACGTCCATTGCTCTTTGGCGTGTAGACTTTTTCCCAGACTACATTGGCAACGAAGTTATTGCGACCAAACGCCTCATCCATGAGGACTTTCATGTAGTGAACCTCTCTGTCGTCGAGCGTCACCCAAATGCTGCCATCCTCCGCCAGCAATTCCCGCAGCATCACCATGCGAGGCCACATCATCGACAACCATTGCGAGTGTTCCAGCTTGTCGTCGTAATGCTCAAACGCGCTCTGGGTGTTATATGGCGGATCAATGAAGATGCATTTCACCCGCCCACGATAAAACGGCAACAACGCTTTGAGCGCCAGTAGGTTGTCGCCCTGAATCAGCAGGTTGTCAGCCGCTGCATCCCCATGGGCGGATTGAAACTGCAACAGGTGATAGGGAACATCGGCAGTGGTGCGCTGCGCCTGGGCCTTGTTGACCCAATCAAGAAAAGGCATGGGGCGTAAATGTATTTGACGTGTAGCGTCATTCTATTTGACGCTACACGCTTTGCGCGATGCGTCAATTCAAACCACCATTGCGCCCATGAAAATTGGGCAAGTCATTCGGGAGATAAGGGAAGCGCACAAAGCGACGCTTGAGGAAATTGCCTTGGCTGCCGACACCAACGCGAGCAACCTGTCCCGCATTGAGCGCGGTACGCAGGGCTATTCGCCCGAAACCTTAGAGCGCATTGCTACCGCCCTGGGGTTGACAGTCTCGGAATTACACCGAAGGATGGAGACTGCAGTACCAAGCGGGGGCAAGTCGGGTGGCGGCACCGCTGGCCAGAAGCACCCGGAACTTGATCCTGCGATTACTTCGAGCAAGTATTCAGCGCTGACGCCGGATCACCGGGAGTTGGTGGACGAATTCATGACGCTGTTGCTAAGGCGGCAGCGGGGCAAAAAAGCGTAGTTTTGCGCTGCACGTCAGTTTCACGCCATAAGCCCACGCCTGGCATGACTTGCGTTGAACGCTTTAAGCAGCCAAGCGGAATTGTTCAAGCCACTGGTTCCGGTGGCTAAACATCAGCACCGAAGTTGTCACGCTCAGAAAGGTGATGGCTTTGCCCAGTTCCTCGTCGCCGGGCATATCTTCGATCACGACAATGCGCTGGTGGTCGTCGGCACCTGCCGACTTGAGGTCAAGCATCTTGCCACCCGCACGATAGACATTGCTCCAATCCACATGCTCATCACCGCTGGCAACCGGTTGGATGTAGTGGCGGCCTGTATCGGGGAGGTCGATTACAAACGGGATTTCAAGCTGGTGGCCAGAAACACCCTGCACTGAAACACCGCGTTGCAAACGCTCGCCTGCGACGGCTTGCAACTCACGGCCGACCAACTGAATGAATCTTTCTTCATTGGTCTTTGGTAACCAGCCGGGTTCGGCATGGCTGATTGCAATCGCGGTATTCAATACGGCGGTGACCGTCATTGACAATTCAGACTGTGTTGCCGTGGCACGCAGCGCGCCGCCCTCTGTCAATTCGACGCTGGGAAAACGACTGCGAATGCGCTCCAGGCGCGGTTTCGTGAGCTTTGCACCCATTGCACTGGCGTGCATGAGGGTATCGGCATGGTCGGTTATCAACCATTGATCACCGCCAAGGGGTTCCAAAAAAAGGCCCAAGTGTTCGCCATCATCAAAGGTGAATGGCGACCATAGGCGAAGCGCGCCATTGTTACGAGGCGCACAGGTAAAACCTAGGTTTTCAAGCAGGTTCGTGCAGTTCATATCAGCCCCAATGAAAGTTGTTGGCTGGGAGGCCGTCTAA
>JANOTE010000169.1:0-4720 GCA_031416195.1 Rhodoferax sp. | reverse complement strand
TCGTCCTGATTCGATTCGACCTCAAAATGCACGGCGAGTTTGGCGATGACTTCGGGAAAATTGGCGCGAGCAATAAGTAGTTTAGGAAGTTCGGGTTTGTTCATGGGGTGATTTGAGACATTTGTGAAGTTGTAGGTGCAGACGTAACCTGAGCGGGGCTTGATTGCGTTTGCGCCACTGCCTTGTTGCGTTTGGGTTGTGGATGCCAGCCCATCACGGCCAGCAAAATGAAGAAGCCCACCACGTAAGCCACGGCTATGTGCCAGCCGCCTTTAAGCCATGCCACGACAGAGCGCGCCTCAGGGTACAGGTTGCTCAAGGCCACGCCGGCCGACGAGCCAAACCAGGTCATGCTGCCGCCAAAGCCCACCGCATAGGCCAAAAAGCCCCAGTCATAACCGCCCTGCTTCAAGGCCAGCGCGGTCAGGGGAATATTGTCAAACACCGCACTTAAAAAACCCAGCCCCAAGGCACTCGGCCACGAAGCGGCGGGCAAATGCTGCACCGGCATCATCGACGCAGACAACACCAGCGAGAGCAAAAACACGCTGCCCTTGAACGCATCGGGCAGCAGGCCCCAGGTGGGTGCGCGCCAGGGTGCCGTCAGCAAAATCGCCGCCCACACTGCCATGCCAATCACCGGCAGTTGATCCAGCACCTGCGGCATGCGCAGATTGAAAAACACGTTGGCTCCCACGGCGCTCAGCAGAATGATGGCCACAATGACCAGGCGTGGCCATTGAACGCGAACGCCCGCCGGTGCATCTTTCAAAATCGGCTGGTAGGCGTGCTGCTGGCGCGCGGCGATGATGCCAAAGATCAACAACGCAGGCACTGCCGCGACATAGGCCTCAAGAACCTGCAACGGTGCCACACCGTCAATCCACATCATGGTGGTAGTCGTGTCACCCACCACGCTGCCTGCGCCGCCGGCGTTGCTGGCCGCCACAATCGCCGCCAGAAAGCCGATGTGTACGCGCCGCTTGTACAGCGCCGCAGCCATGGTGCCACCAATGATGGCAGCGGCTATGTTGTCCAAAAAACTGGAGATCACAAACACCAAAATCAGCATCACAAACCCGCCCTTCCAATCATCCGGCAGGTAGTTGGGCAAGATCGCGGGGGCCTGGCTTTTCTCAAAATGGTCGGCCAACAGCGCGAACCCCAGCAGCAGGCCCAGCAGGTTGAAGATGATGATCCACTCGTGTTTCAGCAGTTGCCATAGCCCCGCCAGGCCCGGTGTTCCAGAAAAGTCGGCAAACAAAAGTTTGTAAAAAGTAATGACTGCCAAACCGACCAGCGCGACCCTCAGGGTGTGGTGATGAAACAGTGCCACCCCCAGCAAGGTGAAGCCAAACAGGAAGAAATCCAACGGAATTCCAAAAACAAACATTAAGCATCCAATAGTTTTTCAGGTGTTGATCACCCATCAGTCGATCTCAAACACCTGACGCAGGTAGGCGAGATATTTCTCGTCATCGCACATGTTTTTGGACGGCGTGTCTGACAGTTTTGCCACCGGCTGCCCATTGCAGCGCACCATCTTGATCACAATTTGCAGCGGCTCGTAGCCCAGGTCATTGGTGAGATTGGTGCCAATGCCAAACGCCAGTTGGCAGCGCCCGCGAAACTGCTGGTAGAGCTCAATCGTGCGCGGCACGGTCAGGCCATCGCTGAAGATCAAAATCTTGGTGCGCGGGTCGACCCGATTCGCGACGTAATGGGCAATCATGCGTTCGCCCCACTGAAATGGGTCGCCGCTGTCATGCCGCGCACCATCAAACAGCTTGCAGAAATACATGTCGAAATCGCGCAAAAACGCGCTCATGCCATACACGTCGCTCAACGCAATGCCCAGGTCGCCGCGGTACTCACGCGCCCACGATTCAAAGCCAAACACCTGGCTGTCACGCAGGCGCGGGCCCAGTGCCTGTGCGGCTTGCAGATACTCATGCGCCATCGTGCCCAAGGGTGTCAGGCCGAGTTTCATGGCAAACAGGACGTTGCTGGTGCCGGCCAGTTGCCCCGCCACACCTGCCAGGTTGCCAGGGCTTTGCGCCGTGCCCAGGCGGCCGGACAGCACACGCAGCACTTCGTCATGCCAGGCTTTGGAGAATCGCCTGCGGGTGCCGTAATCGGCAATTTTCAAATCCGCCAAACCGCTTTCTCGAAGCAACCCAATTTTCAAATCCAACCGCTTGCGCCCTTCGACAAAATCGGGCACCGGCTGGGTGTGCCGAAAGTAGACCTCGTTGACGATAGCCAGCACCGGGATCTCAAACAGGATGGTGTGCAGCCACGGGCCGAGGATCACGATATCGAGGTCGCCCGAGGGCAGAGGCGTGACGGTGATGTATTTTTCGTTCAGTTTGAAGAGGCCCAGGAAATCTACAAAATCGCTCTTGATGAAGCGCATGGAGCGCAGATAGTCCAGCTCCGCATCCTGAAACCGCAGCTTGCACAGCGAGCGGATTTCATCGCGAATCTCGTTGGAGCGCGCCGCCAGGTTCACGCGCGACTTGCCGCTGTCATCTATCCCTGGGTTGCGGCACTTGAAGCGGTATTCCACCTGCGCACCGGGAAACTGGTGCAACACCACCTGCATCATGGTGAACTTGTACAGGTCGGTATCGAGCAGGCTGGTGATGATCATGGGTGCCGTTGCGTTGACTTATTTGTTTTCGATTCTGACACGACCCTGCCGCTCTCCAAGTAAATGATGCGGTCGGCCCGGTCAGCTAAAAGCTGATTTTGTTCGGCTACCAGCATCGGCATGCCTTGCGATTTCAGAACGAGCAACGCTTGCAGAATCGATTCGACCAGCACTGGCGCGATGCCTTCACACGGTTCGTCCAGCAGCAGCAGTTGCGGCTGGGTCATCAGCGTGCGGGCGATCGCCAGCATTTGCTGCTCACCGCCGCTCATTTGGCTGGCGCGGCGCGACAGCATGGGCACCAGCGCGGGGAACAGGGCAAAGACCTGCGCCTCGTTGCGCGCCACTTGCCCGCGCGCGGCAATGTGCAGGTTCTCGCGCACGGTCAAGTTGGCGAACAGGCGGCGGTCTTCGGCCACATAACCCAAGCCTGCCAAGGCACGCAGGTGCGCGGGCAGTTTATCGATTTTTCTTTTTTGATAGCTTATTGTGCCCGTAACACGAGGGCCACAGTCCAATATTGCTTGTAGCAGCGTCGATTTACCAGCGCCGTTCAAGCCTTGCAGCACCACCAGCTCGCCAGGGTTGACCTGCAGCGACACATCAAACAAAGCCTGCGCTGCGCCCCACCAGGCGTTGAGGTTTTTAACCTCAAGCATGGGATGTCGCCTCAGGCGGACGTTGCGAAGGCAACCGCTCAGTCTGCGTGTTGAAAGACCGCCCCAAGTAACGGTTACGCACAACCGGGTTTTGCGCGATTTCATCCGGCGTGCCTTGCGCGGCTAGCTGGCCGTCGATGAGCACCAGCACGCGGTCTGCCACGCCAAACACGGCGTCCATGTTGTGCTCGGTGTACAGCACGGCAATGCCTCGGCTGGCAACCGATTTCACCAGGCGCATCAGATCCGCGCGCTCAGGGCCAGCCAGACCAGCAGCGGGCTCGTCCAGCAACAGCAGTCGCTTGGAATCTTTAGATTTTTGATTGCTCTGAGCGATGCCCGCCAGCGCGAGTGCCAGCTCCAGGCGCTTTTTGGCACCATACGGCAAACCCAGCACATCCGCCTGTGCAAGATGCGCCAGGGCGACCTCGGCGAGTTGCCTCATTGCCGCTTCAACGTCGGTGGCGCTCAAATCCCGCCAAGTTGAAAGCCCCCGCGCATTGGCCAGTATCAGTTGCACATTTTGAAGCACAGTCAGCGCCTCAAACGTCTGCGCGACCTGAAACGTACGCGCGATGCCGCTTTGCTGCCGCCGCGCTGCGCTCCACCCAGCAATTGAGGTGCCGCACCACACAATGTCGCCCGAAGTAGGGACATGCTGGCCCGCGATGCAGGCAAAGCAGGTCGATTTGCCTGCGCCGTTGGGGCCAATCAGCGCCACGCACTCGCCGCCTTTATTGTTGAAGCCTATATCAAAGCTGACACCGTTGACGGCCTTCACGCCATCAAAGTGTTTGACCAGGTTTGTGACTTGCAGCATCAGTGCGTTCGCCTTCTCAGTGCGCCAAGCAAACCGCTGGGGGCCAGCACCATGATGAGCATCACAAACACACCCAAGGCCCCGCGCCAGTATTCGAAGTGGCGACCCAGCTCAGCGCCCGTCCAAACCAAAACCGCACTGCCCACCGCCACGCCCCACAGCTGATGCACACCGCCCAGCAGCACCACCAACAGCGCATCGACTGAAGTCGCCACACTGGCGGCTGATGGAAACACCGCGCCCTTGTGCGCTGCAAACAGGCCGCCCGCCAGAGCCGCCAGCACTGCGCTTTCCACAAAGATGCGGTATTTGATCCAGCTCACGGGCAGCGCACTGGCCTGCGCACGCAAAGGCGCATCACGCACCGCCTGCAGGGCTGCGCCGAAGCTCGATTGGCTCAAGCTCTTCAGCATCCAGACGCTTAAGCTCGCCAAGCCGAGCAGCAGCGCATAAAACAGCCCGCGTGTTTCTGGCACGACCAGGTTTAGGCCGATCACGCCGTTATCCCCGCCCGTCACAGCCACCCACTGCGAGGCTCCGGCCCACACCACCTGCGCCAGCGCGAGAGACAGCATTGCCAAATAAACG
>JANOTE010000168.1:0-1511 GCA_031416195.1 Rhodoferax sp. | reverse complement strand
TACCACACCGCATCAATGTTCATGTCGCCATTGACGATCAACGAGAGGTAGCTGGCCTGGCCTTTCCAACTGCACATCGTTTTGTGGTTGCTGAAGGTGGTGAGGCTGCGATTCAGCGAGCCCTCGGGGAAGTAGTGGTTGCCCTCTACCAAAACGGTGTCGTCGCTTTGCGCGATGACGGTGCCATTCCAGATTGCTTTCATAAAAACCTTTCAGTTATCTCTGTCTATTTCGGTGCGTCCAGCCAATGCAGGCTAAACCGTTCGTCCGCATCCGTCCAGACCGGGCCGGGCGTGAACCCGCCTTTGACTGCCAATGCGCGCAGGCCATCAATCGTGAATTTATACGAGTTTTCAGTGTGAATTGTCTCGCCCTCTTCAAAGTGGAAGGTCTGACCCTGGATCCGCACTGCCTGACGTGCGCAGCTCATCAAGTGCATCTCGATACGCTGCTGCGGTGCGTTGTAAAAAGCGCTGTGTGCCCATTGCGCGAGATCAAAATCAGCCCCCAGCTCGCGGTTGGCGCGCGCCAGCAGGTTCAAGTTGAATGCCGCCGTCACACCTTGCGCGTCACTGTAGGCGGCATGCAAAACACCAGGGTCTTTGATCAAATCCGCGCCCACCAGGAGTGCGCCGCCTTTGAGCACTGCGCCAGCCATACGAAAAAAGTCGACAGCTTCACTGGGTGTGAAATTTCCGACCGTTGAGCCGGGGAAGAATCCAACACGTTGCCCGGCGCCAGAGATCTGCGCAGGCAGGGAAAACGCTTGCGTGTAGTCCGCCACTACTGGCACCACTTCAAGCCTGGGGTAGGCCGCTCTGAGGTCATGTGCCGCCGCTGCGAGGTGGTCACCGGAAATGTCGATGGGCACGTAACGCGATGGCGATTGCATCGCATCGAGCAGCAAACGAACCTTGGTGAGGGAGCCTGCACCAAATTCAACCAGCTCGGCATTCGGCCCCATCTGTGCCGCTATCTCGGGGGCACGCTCTCGCAAAATCGCAAGCTCGGTGCGCGTGGGATAGTACTCCGGCAGTTCGCAAATCTGATCAAACAGGCGCGACCCCTCCTGGTCGTAGAAGTATTTGGGTGCAATGCTTCGCGGCGTTTGCGCAAGGGCTGCCAGCAGGTCTTTGGCGAATGCACTTTCAACGGGGAATGGGGTGGGGTTGGAGAAATCAAACATCAGGGAATAAAAATCAGTAGTGGAATAACAGCAGAATCGCCGCTGCGTTCGTTGGATTATCGGTAAATCTAAAGACCACTTTTGAGCTGTCGCTCAGGCAGCTATTACCTTACCTGTTAGACACTACTATCCAGTCCTGTTCAAAGGAGACCTCCATGGCCCATACTGTCGCTCAACTCGTCAACCATCAAATCCGCCTGGCATCCCGTCCGGTGGGCATGCCCACTGCCGCAAATTGGGCAGCTACTTCCGAGCCAGTCACCGAACCCACCGAGGGCGGCGTACTGCTCAAAACCCTGGCGCTCTCGCTCGACCCGGCCATGCG
>JANOTE010000167.1:0-3705 GCA_031416195.1 Rhodoferax sp. | reverse complement strand
CACTTGTGGGGTCCCCAGCACCGCGAACAATTTTTGCACTGGCCAATTGACCCTTGTCAAGGTACTCATACTCCACGGTATCGCCGACTTCAACACAGATATTGGTGCTTGCCACAGTCCTGACAATGGTTTTCGTTTCGGACGGGGCAGTGGCTGGGCCTGACGTTTTGGTTGGGCTCCTTGCATCTGGAGTTTTGGTCGCCTTGATGGGACTGATACTGCTTGCCCCAATCGGTTCATTGGCCGCCTGATCGATGCTTGCACGTCGGATAAACTGGTGTTGCGTGGCCACGCCCTTGGCTAGGGCCGCGTCGCGCAACGCAAGCAGCGCTTTTTCCAGCTTGTTTTTTGCCTCTGCTGAATTTTCAAACCAATCCGTACTCCATATCCGCAGGATCTTCCAGCCCTTGGCTTCCAGAATCTCCTGCCGCCAGACGTCACTGGTACGCGCGCGCCAACCTGAGTGGTAACGAGCGCCATCGCACTCCAAACCACACAGGTAATTGCGGCTGTCGTTGCCAATGCGCACGCCAAGGTCAATGCGAAAGCCGCTTTCCCCGACCTGGCAATTGACATGCAAGCCCAACGACTCGACGAACCGTTTGACATCTTCCTCAAATGGCGACTCTGTTGCACTGG
The DNA here is from genome assembly GCA_031416195.1 of Rhodoferax sp. Taxonomy (GTDB): domain Bacteria; phylum Pseudomonadota; class Gammaproteobacteria; order Burkholderiales; family Burkholderiaceae_C; genus JANYCG01. The sequence goes on along the minus strand of JANOTE010000167.1, from coordinate 3,066 downwards.
CGGCCATTTTGGCCTCGTGGCGCTGATCGTTGAGCTGATTGAGAACCCGTTCGATTCCCTCGTAGTCGTTGGCAGCTACCGCGCGGGCGTAGTTCAGGTATTGCCAGACGTAGTAGCGCTCCTGTGTGCCTTTTTCGGCCGCGTTGGAGACATGGCTAACGGTGAGTGAGGTGAGCACAATCATGCCGCGCTTGGCTCTGGTAACAGCTACATTCAAGCGCTTGCGGCCATCATTCTTGGCGTTCAAAGGGCCATAGTTGCGACTGCTGCCACTGTAGGTCAGGCCGAAAATGATGAGGTCACGCTCATCACCTTGCACATGCTCAACACTGCGCACGAAAAATGAGACGTCCTCGCCATCGGCGCTGCGATCATCCTCCTGCTCGTAGGCAGTGCGAAACTTTGCATCACCCTCGCATGCCTCTTGCAGCACTTCCAGTACCCGATCACGCTGCTTGGCGTTGGCAACAATGACGCCGACGGTGGGGCGCATATTCTCGCGCACCAGCCAGATATTTCGCAAAATCTCGACAATGCGACGGCACTCCAGCTCATTTACGCCGCGCACGAATTGCCCAGCCACATTTTCAAACTCAATGGCTGTTTGCATGAATGGCGGCAGTGACGCATTGCCCGCTGGAATAATCAGCTTGCCATCGTAAAAAGCATGGTTGGAAAAATCGATGAGTTCTTTGCGCTCTGATCGGTAATGCACCAACAGACTGAGCCTGGATTGGCTGGCCGCCGGCAGTGCGTTATCAGAGGCATCCAGTAAGCGGTACACACCGGCGGCTGCTACCAGTGGATCGAGTTCGCTATCGATCTCTTCTTCATTACCATCCTCGTCTTCCGCATCAGAATAAGCGAAGAAGTCGGCGGGCGGCATTTGCTGTCGGTCGCCGGCAATGACAGCGTGCTTGGCGCGAAACAGCATCGGCAAGGCCTCAGCCACAAACATCTGTGACGCCTCATCGATGATTACGACATCAAAGAGCCCTGCTTTTAAAGGAAGCATGGCTGAGGCTGTCTCTGGGCTAACCAGTTACAGCGGCTCCACGTTGTTAAGCAACGGCATGCCGTCTGAGTACATCTTGCGCAGGCTGGTCTTGGGTCTACCCTGGCCAGCGCGCAGGCGCAGCAAATTACGGTTTTTTAGCGTGTTGCGAGCATCCACCCTGGCCTGGTAGCCATTGAGAATATCCAACGCGTCGAGTTCACGCTTATCTTTGAGTGCCGCGCCGAGCTGCGCCACCATCACCGCTATCCTGGGTTCATCCCTGAAGCCGTTTTGCTGGCGTTGGAGCAGTTCACGCAGCCAAGTGTGAAGCGCCATGGCGTGAATGTGCGTCGCCCAGTTGCCGCGCTCCCCTGGTAGATGTTCGTCGGCCAGACGCAACACCGGATCGTTAGAAATGTTCGATTTGAGCGCCAGCAGAGGGCGCAGTTCATTAGCGTCATTGGCCAGCGTTTTCAAAAATGCCAAGTCCAACGTACCCGCCTTCAATGCCGCTGAGAGTGCGCCGGCGTCAACTGCCGGATTGACGCTGGCTATTTTGCGGATGGCGTCAAGCCAGAATTGAAATTTTCTAAACTCGTTGCGCTGGTGGGCGGAACTCAGCAAACCACTCACCGGGAAGCCGCTGTCTGGTTGGTGCAGCCATGGATGCTCGGCAACCCATGATGTTTGACTATCGTGGTGCAAGGGCGTTCCGCCACTTGACAATTCGCCAGCCAGATCACGGGCGGTTTCAACATCGCGCAGGATGTCTTGCAACAGATATGGATTGGCTTCAAGTTTGACATCCACCCCGGTCCAGGAGCTTTGGCCGTATCGCAATTTACGCGCCGTTGCGTCGATTTCATGAAAGCGCTGGATTAAGCGCTTCAAGTCCTTCAGCGTAAGGCCCTCGGCCATCATCTTGTCAACGCTTTGTTTTAACTGCAGTGACCAATTGGTTGACGGGTGCAAGAACCGCAAGTCCTTGAGCAATGCCTTGATATCACCAAACCGCAGTCGACTGGGAACGGTGCCATCGGTGTTGTCGTTGACAGCTTCGATGACGGCATCAATCCGGACCTCATCGGTCAGAATGCTGTTGGCAATAGTGGTTCGCTCGCGGGTATGCAGCAAATTGGAATTAAATTCCATCTCAATGCCATCAATTCGGCGCACCACTTTCAGGCGATCCTTGTCGATGTCATCGACCAACACGGCCAATTCACCCAACCCCACTGCTGACAGACGTTTGTGCACAACCTCAATGGCCGTCCGCTTTTGGCAAACCACCATGACAGTTTTCTTTTGAGCCAGCGCGTCGGCCACAATGTTGACAATGGTTTGGGATTTTCCCGTTCCTGGTGGCCCTTGAAGCACCACCAGGGAATTGGTTTTTTGTGACCAGACCACACATTCCTGGCTGGGATCACTTTTTTCTACCAGCCATTTTCTCGACTCAACGCCTGGCTCGACGGCCTCGTGGTCAACATGGTCTGACGCAGGCATCAACAACTTGGCCAGCGCCGGGGGACACGGCTGGCCTTCTGCAAAAAACTTTTCAATTTTATCCAGATCGTCGATCAACGCTTGCCCCGAAAACTCTGCCAAACCCAGAATGGCATGATCGGCAATGTACGGATCGTTACTGGTCGGTTCGAGTCGCTTAAGCTCTTCCTTGGTGATCACCGCTGAGGTCTGCGGGTAACTAAACTCACGCTTGATGGCCTTCCAAGGTGCCAGCACGTGCTGGAGCCGCTCCTCCAATTCTGTGCCTTTAATATCAAACCGATGCTTATCGCCATTCAGATCAACACCAAATTCTCTTTTGACATAGCTTCCTACCAGACGATTCAGCAAAGCCTCGGAGGCCACCGGAGCGCCTTGATCATTGGAGTCCAGCACCCGGCGAATGGTGAGCTTTTGGCCACTGATGGCAATCTGAACTGAAAACAGGGTTAAGGGCGCCAGCTTTGACTTGCCGCCGGCGACTGGCAATACTATGCAGGGGTAGCCCAAAAACAGCGTGTGCTGACCGGTGCTATGCATGCTGTCGCCGGCAGCTTTTTGCA
>JANOTE010000166.1:0-3962 GCA_031416195.1 Rhodoferax sp. | reverse complement strand
ACCGACGTGAACATAGCTTTACAGGCCTACCGCGACGTGGCACGTGGCGTGTGCGACCAAGTAGTGATTTGCTCTAATGACAGCGACCTGGAACCTGCGCTGCGCCTGATACGCGAGGATGCGCCTGGCGCAACCATCGGTTTGGTCATGCCCCTGCGCGCGCAAGCCCATGGGGATGGCAAAGTCCCCAACAAAAGGCTCACCCCGCTGGCGCACTGGGTGCGGCATCATATTTTGGACGAAGAACTAATGCGCGCGCAGCTGCCGCAAAACGTGGCTACCAAAAAGAAGCCCGCCAGCAAACCGCCGCATTGGTGACGTTTTTGGTATTCCCCAGTAACGCCCGCCAGTCGATGTTTCAGGCGGTGGATGGCTTGAGTGGCCCTCAAACTGCGCTTTGATCACATAATTTACCACATTTGTGGTAATAATGATCCAAAAACAGCCGCAAAATGACCGAAATGCCGGTTTTACGTCAAATTAGCAATGTTTTGGGGATCTGCCCCCCGAATAATAGGCGTGAATAGCTATGCTAAATATAGCATTTAAATGCTGAACTGCAACTCACCTATCCCATCGATCCCACGGATCCCGCGGTGCGCAGCAATCTCCAAGAGGCCGTCAAAAATCAGGCTGTCCACCAGCTCAAACGGCACATTCATGCTCGGGGCCATCTTCCAGCCGGCGCCACCGGTCATCACGCATTTGGGCGCTGCCTGGCAGTGCTCCTGTACGTGTTGCACCATGCGGTGAACGGCACCGGCGATGGCGTAGGTGCCGCCGCTGGTCAGCGCGTCGCTGGTGTTGGTGGGAAACTCGCGCACCTCGCCGGTGGGCACGTGCAGGCCAGCCGTGCCCGATTCAAGCGCGCGCAGCATGATGCCGTGGCCGGGCAAGATCAGGCCGCCCAAAAACTTGCCGTTCACGTCGATGGCCTCCACCGTCACCGCCGTGCCGATCATCACCACCACCATCGGGCGCGGCGCGCCTTGGGCGCGCATGCGGTGGTAGGCACCAATCATCGCCACCCAGCGGTCGGCCCCCAGGCGCGAGGGGTAGTCGTAGCCATTGGTCAGGCCGGCCTCGGTTTCGCTGGCAATCACCCATTGCGGCGCGATGTCCCAGCCCGCCACCTGCTCCATCTGCTCCTGCACGCGCAGGCGAATGCCGTCGCCTGCCACCACGCAGCCCAGCGTGCGGGCGGGCGCTGGCAGGTCAGCCCACGCGCCATCTGCCAGCTTGTCGATATTCTCTAGAAACTCAGCCCCCTGCGCCAGCAGCTCGGCACCGGGGCGCGGCTGCGCGTAGATCGCCCACTTCAGGCGGGTGTTGCCGATGTCCAGCGCGAGGAAGGTCATGGTATGTTAGATGTCAGTTTCAAGTGGCCGCATTATTAACTACCCCGCCCCACCATGTCCAACTTGACCCAAAGCGCCATCACCGAATGGTCCGCCAGCGTGCTATCAGCCGCCATCCACGCGAAAACCGTGTCGTGCCGCGAGGTGATGCACGCCCACCTTGCGCGCATCAAGCAGATCAACCCCGTGGTGAACGCCATCATCAACCTGCAAGAGGAGGGCGAGCTGCTGGCGCAGGCCGATGCCCGCGATGCGCAACTGGCGCGCGGCGAATCGATGGGCTGGATGCACGGCATGCCGCAGGCGATCAAAGACCTGTCGCCCGTTGCGGGCATGCCCTGCACGCAGGGCTCACCGCTGTTGCGCGATTTTGTGCCCAAGGAAGACGGCCTGATGGCGCAGCGCATGAAGGCCGCAGGCTGCATCGTCATCGGCAAAACCAACGTGCCCGAATTCGGCATGGGCTCGCACAGCTTCAACAGCGTATTTGGCGTGACGCGCAACCCCTACGATCTGACCAAAACCGCAGGCGGTAGCAGCGGTGGTGCGGCAGCGTCACTCGCCATGCGCATGCTGCCGCTGGCGGATGGCTCGGACTTCATGGGCAGCCTGCGCAACCCGGCCGGCTGGTGCAACGTGTTTGGCATGCGACCGAGCCAAGGCCGCGTGCCGATGTGGCCGGTGACTGATTCGTACATCAGCCAGCTCAGCACCGAAGGGCCAATGGCGCGCACCGTGCAAGACCTGGCGCGGCTGTTGACGACCCAGGCCGGGCCCGATCAACGATGCCCGCTGGCCCTGAACGACGCGGTGGATTTTGGCGTGTCGCTAGACCGCCTCGATTGCAACAAAGTCAAGATTGGCTGGCTCAATGACCTGTCGGGCTATCTGGCGTTTGACAGCGGTATTTCAGGCGTTTGCGAGCAGGCGTTGAAGCGTTTTGAAGGCCTGGGTTGCAGCGTGATCCCGACCTCGTTGGGTTACGCACCTGAGAAGGTTTGGCAGGCGTGGCTGGTGTGGCGCCGCGCGTTGACGGGCGCGCGCATTGCCCCGTACCTGGTCAACCCGAAAAACCGCGAGCACATCAAACCCGAAGCGCTGTGGGAGCACGACCAGTTCATCCAGTTAACAGGCACCGAACTGGTAGCCGCCAGCGTGGAGCGCACGGCGTTTTATCAGCACCTGCTGAGCCTGTTTAAGCAATATGACTTCCTGGCCCTGCCCAGCGCGCAAGTGTGGCCGTTTGACGTGGCGATGCGCTGGCCGCAACACATCAACGGCCTGCACGGTCAACGGCAGATGGACACCTACCACCGCTGGATGGAGGTGACGATTTACGCCACGTTTGCCGGCCTGCCCGCCATCAGCATCCCCGCTGGTTTTAACGAGCATGGCCTGCCGATGGGCTTGCAGATCATTGGCAAACCACAGGCGGATTTAGCAGTGCTACAGCTCGCGCAGGCGTATGAGCGGGTGGCGCAGGTGGTGTTGGCGCGCCGACCGATTGAACTCTAATCGCTATGTATTAAATAGCTTATTATGCAATATCTACGAGAGCTGGAGCATAAAAACGATCATAATTTGGCGAAAAAAGCGCGAAATTCGAAATAAATTAACTCTCAGGTTAATTTATACGTAATTTCAACCCTGCCGCCAAGGCAAACCATGAAAGCGCCAGCCGCCCCTGAACCCGCGATGGGCTTTGCCATCAGGGTCGCCCTCAAACCCTTCGAGAATGTTGTAAGCCTCAAAGCCAAGTTCGGTGGCGCGCTTGGCCGCAGCAATGCTGCGAATGCCACTGCGGCACAGCAGCAGCACGCAGGCACCGGGTGGCGCAGCGGCTTTAAGTTGATCGTCATACGTGGTGCTGACAGCCATGCTGGGCCAGTTTTTCCACGGCACAAAGGGCACTCCCGGCACAAAACCCACCCAGTCGCGCTCGGCCTCGGTGCGAATGTCGATCAGCATCGCCCTGCCGCTGTGCGCCCAGGCCCAGGCAAGCACGGGTGAGATGTCTCCCGCGTAGCCTTGCGCCATGCGCGGTTGCGGGTCTGGCGCAGTTGGCGCTCCCACCGGCGGGATGGCATCGTGGCGGATGCCTGAAGTCTGGTTGGCCGGCACGGCTTCATCCAGCCGCTTGGGTTTGGGCAGGTTGAGCGACTCCATGAGAGCCACAAACTGCTCCAGCGACTTGTGGGCGACTCGCGCGTTGGAGGTTTTCTCGATCTCAATGGTCGTGCAGGTCTTGCCGTTGTAGTCATGCCCCGGCCACACCTGCGTATGCCCCGGCAACTCGAACAGCACGCTGGTGATGCTGCGGTACAAATCGGTGCTGCTGCCGGATTGAAAATCGGTACGCCCGCAGCCGTTGATGAGCAGCGTATCACCCGTGAAGACGTGGCCCGAGTCCGTCGCGCGGCGCTGGCCCTGCAAGCTATGCCACAGGTAGCTCATGCTGCCCGCTGTGTGGCCTGGCGTGTGGATGGCGTGAATCTCTTCGTTGCCAAAACGCAGCGTATCCCCGTCTTTGAGCTGAACGGCGGCAGTCGTGATTCCGCAACCATCGGGCGCAGCGGTTTTGGCACCCGCGTGCTCGGCCAACGA
>JANOTE010000165.1:0-2030 GCA_031416195.1 Rhodoferax sp. | reverse complement strand
GCATTTGACGATGCTCGAAGAAGCCGAAAAGCGTGACCACCGCAAGTTGGGCCGTGAGCTGGACTTGTTTCACATCGACGAGCACTCGCCGGGCACAGTGTTCTGGCACCCCAAGGGCTGGACGCTGTGGCAGGGCGTAGAGCAGTACATGCGCAAGGTCTACCAAGACAACGGCTACCAGGAGGTGAAAGGCCCGCAAATTTTGGACAAGGGCCTGTGGGAAAAAACGGGCCATTGGGACAAGTACCGCGACGCGATGTTCACCACCGAGTCGGAGAAGCGCGACTACGCCCTGAAACCGATGAACTGCCCCGGCCACATCATCATCTTCAACCAGGGCATCAAAAGCTACCGCGATTTGCCGCTGCGTTATGGCGAGTTTGGCCAGTGCCATCGCAATGAGCCCACGGGCGGGCTGCACGGCATCATGCGGGTGCGCGCGTTCACGCAGGATGACGGCCACATTTTCTGCACTGAAGATCAAATTTTGTCGGAGTGCGTTGCCTACACGACGCTATTGCAGAAGGTCTACGCCGACTTTGGCTTCAATAACATCATCTACAAAGTCGCAACTCGGCCCGAAGCGCGAATCGGTTCGGATGAAAGTTGGGATAAGGCCGAGGCGGCGCTGATCGCCTGCCTTCGCGCGTCGGGTTGCGAATTTGAAATCGCGCCGGGGGACGGTGCCTTCTACGGCCCGAAAATCGAATACACGCTCAAGGACGCGATTGGCCGCCAGTGGCAATGCGGCACCATGCAGGTCGATTTCTCCATGCCCGAGCGCCTGGGTGCCGAGTACGTGGGAGAAGATGGCGCGCGGCACCGCCCGGTCATGCTGCACCGTGCCATCGTCGGTAGTTTGGAGCGTTTCATCGGAATTTTGATCGAAGAACACTCAGGTGCGCTGCCGACTTGGCTGGCTCCGGTGCAAGTAGCGGTGCTCAATATCACCGACTCTCAGAGTGAATATTGTCGCGAAATTGCCGCAAAACTGCGGAAATCACTGCCTAATCAAGACCTTAGGATCATCACTGACCTGCGCAACGAAAAAATAACGCGAAAAATACGCGAACAATCCATGCAGAAGCTTCCCTACATCCTGGTTGTGGGTGACAAAGAGAAGGACGCTGGTGCTGTTTCAGTGCGCGCCAGGGGCAACCTTGACCTCGGAGTGATGGCCCTTGATGCCTTCGTTGAGAAGATAGCAGGCAATATCAAGTTGAAGACGTGAGTGTTCGTAAGGTCACGCAAACCAGCTTACTTCACCCGTCGAAATATTGTGCATGGCAGAGACAATTTTGACTTTGCCTTGTGCGACCAATTCAGCAATGACTTCACTTCTGCGAAGGATGAGCGCCACGGCATCCTGTGCATTTTGATCTGCGAGCTTCTGCACAAGTACTTTGTCCTTGGATGTGGCAACACCGCTGTAATTTAGTTTCTCCATGGAGGGGCGGATGTTGCCCAGCATGGCCGTCAGATTGCCCAGCTTGACGTTATCGACTGCCCCCTTGATAGCGCCGCACTCTGTATGGCCAAGGACAACGATCAGTTTTGCGCCTGCAGCCTTTGTAGCGAATTCCAGACTGCCCAAAATATCGGTATTGACGAAATTGCCCGCAATTCGCGCGGCAAAAATATCACCCAAGCGCTGGTCAAAAACCATCTCAGGTGGAACGCGGCTGTCAATGCAGCCCACCACGACAGCCACGGGTGACTGTTGAGTGGCGGTATCTTTGACTTGCATCCTCAGGTCGCAATTCACTGTGCTTCCCGAGACAAAACGCGCATTGCCATCCTTGAGGCGCTGCAAGGCGCTCTCGGGCGTCGCGCTTGCCTGTGATGCGGGCGTGAACACCGCGCAACTGTTTGCAGACTGCGCAGAGGCGTTTGAAGCCAATGCCAGAGAAGCTGTAGCCAATAGGCCAAATGATGCGCGTCGATTAATCATGTGATGTTTCCTTGGTGAATCTGTTTATAAATTGAAGGAGAGGCTGTTGGGCGTCCATCTGCACGCACCCATGCTGTGC
>JANOTE010000164.1:0-1780 GCA_031416195.1 Rhodoferax sp. | reverse complement strand
TCGTATCGATTGCCGCAGGGGTGAAGGATTCGGACATCATTGTGTTCCTGGTCAAGCATAGCCAGTTCGTCTCGCTCGATACAACTGGGAAGTTAGTGCTTGATTTTTGCGGTGTGACAACCTCGGCATAAAGCCATAGTCACCAGAACCTCCAATGAAACAAATCCTACAAAACATGTCAACGGGTACGACCAGCGTGGTCGAGTCACCTGCTCCTCAGGTATCTACGAATAGTTTGATCGTACAGACTGCTACAACCTTGATTTCATCGGGTACTGAGCGAATGCTGGTGGACTTTGGTCGGTCATCGTATATTGACAAGGCACGTCAACAGCCAGAGAAAGTAAAGATGGTCTTGGAAAAAATCCAGACCGATGGGTTGATGACCACCATGGAGGCCGTGCAGTCCAAGCTCGCGCAGCCCTTGCCTCTTGGCTATTGCAACGTAGGTGTGGTGGCTGAAATTGGTGCAGGGGTGGAGGGTTTCAAGGTTGGTGACCGGGTGGTGTCCAACGGGCCCCACGCCGATGTTGTTAAGGTGCCCAAAAACCTGTGCGCCCACATTCCGGATGCAGTGGATGACGAATCTGCTGCGTTTGTCGTGTTGGCCAGCATCGGGCTGCAGGGTATTCGCCTGGCGCAGCCCACACTGGGCGAGGCGTTCGTCGTCACGGGGGTGGGCTTGATTGGTCTGTTGACCTTGCAGTTGCTGCGCGCCCACGGTTGCCGTGTGCTAGCCATTGACTTCGACGAAGCCAAGTTAACTCTGGCCCGCCAGTATGGCGCCGCCACCTGCAACCCCGGTCGGGGGGAAGATCCGGTGGCCGCTGGTATGGCGTTAAGCCGGGGGCAAGGTGTGGATGGTGTGATCATCACTGCGTCCACAAAATCCACAGACCCTGTGACGCAGGCCGCGCGCATGAGCCGCAAGCGCGGGCGCATCATTCTCGTGGGCGTGGCCGGGCTGGAGTTGAACCGGGCTGACTTTTATGAGAAAGAGCTGAGTTTTCAGGTCTCCTGCTCCTACGGACCAGGCCGGTATGACCCGACTTATGAAGAAAAGGGCCAGGATTACCCGCTGGGCTTTGTGCGCTGGACCGAGCAGCGCAACTTTGAGGCCGTGCTTGACATGCTGGCCAGCGGCCAACTGGACGTGAAGCCGCTCATTACGCACCGTTTTGCGTTTGAAGATGCGCCCAAAGCTTATGAAGCACTGACTGGGGACAAGAGTGGTCTGGGTATCTTGCTGCAATACACCTCCCCGATAGCTGAACGCGCCGTCCGCAACGTGACGCTGGCGCCCGACGCACGGTTTGACGCGAAGCGCCCGGTGCTAGGCTTCATTGGCGCGGGCAACTATGCCTCGCGCATGCTGATTCCGGCGTTCAAGGCGGCGGGGGCACAGTTTCACACGATCATTACGGCGGGTGGCATCAGTGGCGTGATCCATGGTGAGAAGGCAGGCTTTGCCGAGGCATCCACCGACATGACCGCGACGCTGGGCAATGGCACCATCAACACGGTGGCCGTCGTCACCCGCCACGACACCCACGCACGCTTTGTGATCCAGGCGTTGGAGGCTGGAAAGAACGTGTTTGTGGAGAAGCCGCTAGCTATTCGTCACGATGAATTGATCGATGTGCAGACGGCTTATGCCGAGGCGCACCAGCCTGGTAAACAAGCCGGTTACGGGCCGCAACTGATGGTGGGCTTCAACCGCCGATTTTCGCCACAGGTGCAAAAAATGAAGGCCTTGCTGCAGGCGGTGAAGGCGCCCAAG
>JANOTE010000163.1:0-2693 GCA_031416195.1 Rhodoferax sp. | reverse complement strand
GGTGAAGGCGATGATGTCGCCGGAGTGGTCAGACAGACGCAGGCCCAGAAACGATGTGCAAAACTCCACCTGCGCCGTCACGTCGGGCGTGAATTTCAAAATATGCGACAGGTAACGCGGATGCACGGGCGCCACCTTGCTGCGGCTCGGTGCCGCACCCTGGCCAGGTGGCACGGGCGGCACGGCGCTGGCTGGCGACGGGGCAGACGGGGACACCTTGCCCGCCACGACCAACTGCACGGCAGTGCCGTCCGGGTCGCGCAACCACAGCCCTTTGCCGTCACCCAGCGGGTGCGGCGCCACGCCAATGCCGCGCTCATTGATGCGCTGGCGGAACACGGGCTCGTCATCGGCATAGATGCCGAAGCTGAAGTACTGCAACTGCTTGCGCTCCCCCGCGTGCAGGACAGTTGCCCAGCGGTGCGGATGGCCAAAGGTATAAAGGTTCAGCCTTGCGCCTTCACCATGACCTGTTCGACGCACGTCCAGGCCAAATGCAACATAGAACTTTTCCGCAACCAGAAGGTCGGGAACCGTCAATACAAAGTGGTCTACTGAATGGACGGCGACAACGCCAGGGCGGCGCGAAACGTGTTGGGCAATGGCGTTCATGAAGTTCCTTTGGCTGGAATGAAAGAATTGGCGTTGCCGGTGATGGTGCCGAGAATTCCCACGGACGCCGCGGGCCAGGCGTTGCCCCGCCAAGCCACGTGCTGGTCGGGCCGAATCAGCGTAAAACGGGTGGGGTAAAGCTCGGCAATACCGGCTTCATGCGGTTGCAGAACTTTGAGCGGCACGTTGGCGTTTTGCGCCTGCACGCGGGCCTGGTCAATCGCTGCGGAGGGCGCATCTTTTGATACCAGCAGAGTGAAGCCGTCGCCAAAGTGGTCAAACAGCGAACTGCCGTCATGCATCCAAGCGTGCGGGGCACGTGCACCGGGGCGCGAGGTGGGCACATAGTTGACATAGTCGCGGCCCGGGGCTGGGCTGCCGTCGGAGACGATCACGGGAGAGTCGTCATACCGATAACCCAGCATCACGCCCAGCGTCGTGAATTCGCGCATTTTGGTGGCCTGGATGCGCGCCCCCACCTCGCGGCGCATGGCGGCACCGGCCGCGCTGTCGGTGTCCAGGCCTTCTTTCCAGAGCTGGTTGCCCAACATGGCGTGGTTGGCCACCGCTTCATCCAGCACCATGTCGTGCACCGGGCGGCGTTCGCGCTCGTAACTGTCCAGCAGTTGGGCGCCGCCCCAACCCTTGAGTACCGCGGCCAGTTTCCAGCCCAGATCAACGCCGTCTGCGACACCCATGTTCATGCCGTAGCCGCCAAAGGGCGGGTGCAGGTGGCAGGCGTCACCCGCCAGAAAGACCCGGCGGTCGCGGTACTTGTCACCTAAAAATCGGCTGGCCACCCACTCGTCGGTGGAGAGCACCTCATAGGGCAAATCGATACCGGTTGCCTTGCGTATCAGCGCCGGCGCATCGGCGGTGTCGAGCTTCCAGCCTTCCTTCACACCGGTGGGCATGAAGAACCATTTGTCGCCCCGATCCATCGGTCCGATCAGGCTGGGCGCGTCGCCGTTGACCTGCCAGTACATGATGGCGGGCCCTAGCGAGTGGGCCTGGGCCAGCCCGGGCGCACGAAAGACGATGTTGTAGTTGCGCGAGAGCCCGTACGTGCCCTGCATCCGGGCGCCAATCGCCTCGCGTACTTTGCTGCGGGCCCCGTCAGCGCCCACCAGAAACCCGGCCTCGATGGCGATGTCTTCACCCTGTACCAGATCCCGCGCCAGAGCCTGAACACGTTCACCATCCTGGGCAAAAGAGACCAATTCACAGTTGAAACGCAGTTCAACGCCCGGCAGCGACTGCGCATGCGCACGCATGACTTCTTCAACCGTGTACTGCGGCACCCATTGCGCGTGTTCCGAATAGTGCGGGTTGCGGCCGGGCGCGCAGTACAGGGCATTCTCAAACCGGGTCAATTCGTACCCTGACAGGCGCGTGCAGAACACCACGTTGGACGGGTAGTCCACGCCCAGGGGCGAGGCGGCGCGCAGCTTGTCAGCAATGCCCCAGCGCCTGAAATGCTCTCGCGTGCGTACATTGGTCGTTTTGGCGCGGGGCGCGTAACCGACGCGGTCATTGCGCTCGACAACCAGGCAGGCAATGCCGCGATGGCCCAGCTCAATGGCCAACGCCAGGCCAACCGGCCCAGCGCCTGCGATCAGCACTTGTGTGCGCAGCAAAGACTTTTCTGCCATCATTTCTCCTGGGGTTCCGCCCGCAACCGTCTGTCAGGGCGTTCGATTGAATGTTCGCTAGGGATGGTACGGATGCATAAGTGATGCGAGAAGATGATAATTTTCAGTAGGTAATGTCAAATTTCGATCACTCTGCAGAAACCTTCAAACCATGGCTGTGAAGTTCAGTTCTCTGCGGGACTTTCTGGCCGTTGCTGAACGCGGCAGCCTGCGTGCGGCTGCGCGCCAGTTGGGCAGTGCGCAACCGGCCATCAGCCGCAGCATTCAGGAGCTGGAGCGTGAACTGGGCGTGGTGCTGTTTGAGCGCCGCCCGACGGGAGTGCGCCTGACACCGATGGGAGAGGTTTTTTTGCGCCGGGCCAGCACGGTGCGCAACGAACTGCGGCTGGCACAGGAAGAGCTTGACCAGTTGCGCGGCGAGACCCATGG
>JANOTE010000162.1:0-12265 GCA_031416195.1 Rhodoferax sp. | reverse complement strand
TGGCGCGTGAGCGGTTGAAGACCCTCCATGCCCAGCATCACCCACGCGGCTGACTATTTTTCAATTTGCGCACAATCCAAAGCATGACCAAAACTGACATCAAAGGCATCTCCTCAATGGCCACCCGGCTGGTGTTGGCGGAGCTGGTGCAGGGCTTTGAGCAGCGCTCAGGCCATCGTGTGGCGATTGAGTCAACGGGTGGTGTGGACGCGGCCAAGCGCGTGCAGACGGGCGAGGCGTTTGATGTGGTGATCCTCGCATCTGATGCGGTTGACAAGTTGATCGCGTCCGGCCACTTGCTGGCAGACTCCAAAGTGAACCTGATGCGCTCGGGCGTGGCCGTCGCGGTACGCGCTGAGGCGCAGTTGCCTGACATCGCAACGCCAGAGGCACTGCGCGATGCCGTGCGTGCCGCCCGCAGCATCAGCTATTCCACCGGTCCGAGCGGCGTGGCGCTGGCGCGGCTGTTTGAGCAATGGGGCATCGCAGAAGAGATCAAACACCGCATCGTGCAGGCACCGCCCGGCATCCCCGTGGGCAGCTTGGTGGCGCGCGGCGATGTTGCGCTGGGCTTTCAGCAGTACAGCGAGCTGATGCACTTGGAAGGCATCACCGTCGTAGGCCCGCTTCCTGCTGCGGTTCAGATCATCACCACGTTTTCTGCGGGGATCGGTATCAACAGTCGCCAGCCTGAGGAGGTTCGCAAGCTGCTGGATGACATGAATTCGGCGCAAGCGACTGTTGCCAAAGTCAGGCAGGGCATGGAACCCATGCAAGATCGATAGATATCCATAAATCACGACCCAAAGAAACAAAAAAATGAGCCAAGAAAAACCGATCATCATCGACTGCCACGGCCACTACACCACCGCCCCCAAAGAGCTGGAGAACTGGCGCAACCAGCAGATTGCAGGCATCAAAGACGCGGCCTCAATGCCCAAAGTGGCTGACCTGAAAATCAGCGATGACGAGCTGCGCGAAACCATCGTACACAACCAGTTGCGGCTGATGAACGAGCGTGGCAGCGACTTGACGCTCTTCAGCCCGCGCGCCAGTTTCATGGCGCATCACATTGGCGACTTCGATGTCTCCAGCACCTGGGCGGCAATTTGCAATGAGCTGTGCTTTCGCGTGGCGCAACTCTTCCCCGACAACTTCATCCCGGTCGCCATGCTGCCGCAAAGCCCCGGTGTCGATCCCAAAACCTGCATCCCGGAGCTGGTGAAGTGCGTTGAGCAATACGGCAATGTCGGCATTAACCTGAACCCCGACCCGAGCGGCGGCCACTGGACTTCACCGCCCCTGAGCGATCGCCACTGGTATCCGATTTACGAGAAGATGGTGGAGTACGACATCCCCGCCATGATTCACGTCAGCACCAGTTGCAACGCCTGCTTTCACACAACTGGCGCACATTATTTGAATGCCGACACTACCGCCTTCATGCAGTGCCTCACCAGCGATTTGTTCAAAGACTTTCCCACGCTGAAGTTTTTGATTCCCCACGGCGGCGGTGCGGTGCCCTACCACTGGGGCCGCTTTCGCGGTCTGGCGCAGGAGCTCAAAAAACCGCTGCTTGAAGAGCATCTGCTCAACAACATCTTCTTTGACACCTGCGTCTACCATCAGCCTGGCATTGACTTGCTGAACACTGTCATCCCGGTTAAAAACGTGCTGTTTGCCAGCGAGATGATCGGTGCCGTGCGCGGCATTGATCCGCAGACAGGGCACTATTACGACGACACCAAGCGTTACATTGAAGCCTCAAAAATTCTGAGCAGCGATGACCACTTTCAAATTTACGAAGGCAACGCACGGCGCGTGTTCTCGCGCCTCGATGCTGCACTGAAACACAAGGGGAAATAGCCATGTATGAACTAGGCATCGTCAAGCGTAATTTCACACGCGCCGACAAAGCAGCGGTCGAAACCATGGGCCGCTTGGGCACTGCCACCGTACACGAGGCGCAGGGGTGCGTGGGCTTGATGAATACCTATATGCGCCCAATTTACGCGGGTGCGATGGTCAGTGGCACCGCAGTCACCGTGTTGCTGCATCCGGGTGACAACTACATGCTGCATGTGGCGGCAGAGCAAATCCGGCCAGGTGACATCGTGGTAGCGGCACTCACGTCGCCCAACACCGACGGTTTTTTTGGCGATCTGCTGGCCACCTCGTTCATGGCGCGGGGTGCGCGGGCTTTGGTGATTGATGGTGGCGTGCGCGATCTGAAGGAGCTTACCCGCATGGGCTTCCCGGTGTGGAGCCGGGCCATCAGTTCCAAAGGCACGGTGAAAGCCACGCTCGGCTCCGTCAACATCCCCGTGGTGTGCGCTGATGCCCTGGTCAACCCAGGTGACGCCATCGTGGCGGATGACGATGGTGTGGTGGTGGTGCCCGTCGCGTGGGCCGTGCGCGTAGCGGATGCGGCGGCCGCGCGCGAAGCGAATGAAGGCGAGAAGCGCGCCAAACTCGCACAGGGCATTTTGGGGCTGGACATGTACAACATGCGCGAGCCACTGGCGAAGTTGGGGTTGAAATATGTTGACTGAAAAAGTGTCTGCCGAGTTCATCAAAACGGCAGGCTGGCTCGATTGGTACAGCGGCCCGGCCAAGCCTAATTTCAAACTACCCGCAGGCGCGGTGGATGCGCATTGCCATGTCTTCGGCCCGGGTGCTGAGTTCCCCTACGCGCCCGAGCGCAAGTACACGCCTTGCGATGCCAGCAAGCAGCAACTGTATGCCTTGCGGGATCATTTAGGCTTCGATAAAAACGTCATCGTACAAGCCACTTGCCATGGTGCCGACAATCGCGCCATGGTCGATGCGCTCGTCCATTCCAAGGGAAAAGCGCGGGGTGTGGCCACCGTCAAGCGCAGTGTGACAGATGAAGAAATCCAGACCATGCATGACGCAGGCGTGCGCGGCGTGCGCTTCAATTTCGTCAAGCGCCTGGTGGACTTCACGCCGACAGACGAGCTGATGGAAATCGCCACCCGCATCAAGGCCTGGGGCTGGCATGTGGTCATTTATTTTGAGGCGGTGGATTTGCCGGAGTTGTGGGATTTCTTCACGACGCTGCCCACACCCGTGGTGGTCGATCACATGGGCCGCCCCGATGTCAGCAAGCCCGTCGATGGCCCCGAGTTCGCGCTGTTCATCAAATTCATGCAGCAGCACCCCAACGTGTGGAGCAAGGTGAGCTGCCCCGAGCGCCTGTCAGTCACTGGCCCCAAGGCCTTGAACGGCGAGCAGAATGCTTATCAGGATGTGATCCCCTTCGCGCGAAAAATCGTCGAAACCTTCCCCGACCGCGTGTTCTGGGGAACCGACTGGCCGCACCCGAATTTGAAAGATCACATGCCTGACGATGGCCTGCTGGTGGACTTCATTCCGCACATTGCCGTGACGGCAGAGTTGCAGCGCAAACTGCTGGTGGACAACCCGTCACGACTTTATTGGGCTTGATCATGTCCCTCGAAAAACCCTACCTCGATGTACCCGGAACCACGATTTTTGATGCTGAGCAAAGCCGCAAGGGCTACCACCTCAACCAGTTTTGCATGAGCTTGATGAAGGCCGAGAACCGCGAGCGTTTTAAAGCCGATCAACGCAAGTACCTGGACGAATGGCTGATGACTGAAGACCAGAAGCAGGCGGTACTGGATGCGGATCTGAACCGCGCCATTTCCCTGGGCGGCAATATCTACTTTTTGGCGAAGCTCGGTGCGACGCACGGCAAGAGTTTTCAGCAGATGGCGGGCAGCATGACCGGCATGACCGAGATCGAATATCGCGACATGATGATTGCCGGAGGCCGCTCCGTTGAAGGCAACCGCTTTGCTGGCGAAGACGGCACCGCGCAGCCGCAGCACCAGCCGCAGGGGCATGGCAGCGGCAGACTTCTGGATTGATGGCTGGATTGACGACTGGATTGAAGAGTATGGCAAGAATCACCGCATCGGTTTACACCTCGCACGTGCCTGCAATTGGTGCGGCGATTGACCTTGGCAAAACCGAAGACCCTTATTGGCAGCCGCTGTTCAAGGGCTACGAGCCGTCCAAACAATGGATGAAGAACAACACGCCAGACGTGATCTTCCTGGTTTACAACGACCACGCCACCGCCTTCAGCCTGGAGATGATTCCCACCTTCGCGATAGGCACTGCTGCCAAGTTTGAGCCTGCCGACGAAGGCTGGGGCCCGCGCCCGGTGCCCACCGTCATCGGCCACCCCGATTTGGCCTCGCACATTGCGCAGTCGGTGATTCAGCAGGATTTTGACTTGACCATCGTCAACAAGATGGATGTAGATCACGGCCTCACCGTGCCACTGAACCTGCTGTGCGGGCAGCCGCCTGCTGATAACTTCAAATGGCCGTGCCCGGTGATTCCGTTCGCCGTGAACGTCGTTCAATACCCCGTGCCCAGCGGCCAACGCTGCTTGAATTTGGGCATGGCGATTCGCAAAGCGGTTGAGAGTTATGACGATGACCTGAACGTGCAAATTTGGGGCACCGGCGGTATGAGCCATCAACTACAGGGGCCGCGCGCGGGGCTGATCAACCTGGATTGGGACAAGGCCTTCATCGATCAGATGGTGGCCAACCCGCAAGGCCTGGCCAAGCGGCCTCACATTGATTACGTGCGTGAAGCGGGCAGTGAAGGGATTGAGCTGGTGATGTGGCTGATTGCGCGTGGGGCCATGGCTGATCTGAAAGGTGGCAACTTGCCGAAGGTTCGGCACCGTTTCCATCACGTGCCTGCAAGCAATACCTCGGTCGGCCACCTTATTCTGGAAAACTCATGAAAACCATTAAGGTTGCTCTGGCGGGTGCAGGCGCTTTCGGCATCAAGCATATCGACGGCATCAAGAACATTGACGGCGTGGAAGTTGTTTCATTGGTTGGCCGTGACATCGACAAAACCCGCGAGACTGCGGCGAAGTACGGCATTGCGCATGTCACTGCGAATCTGCAAGACAGCCTGGCGCTCAAGGAAGTCGATGCCGTCATCCTGTGTACGCCCACGCAAATGCATGCCGAGCAGACCCTCGCCTGCCTGCGCGCGGGCAAGCACGTGCAGGTGGAGATTCCGCTGGCGGATTCGTTCAAAGGCGCGCAGGATGTGGTGGCCCTCGCAAATACCAGCGGCTTGGTGGCGATGTGCGGCCACACCCGGCGCTTCAATCCAAGCCATCAGTTCGTTCACCAGCAAATCAAGGCTGGCAAATTCAACATCCAGCAGATGGATGTGCAAACCTACTTTTTCCGCCGCAGCAACATGAACGCGCTGGGCCAGGCGCGCAGCTGGACAGACCATCTGCTATGGCACCACGCCGCGCACACGGTGGATTTGTTTGCTTATCAGTGCGGCAGCCCGATTGTGAAAGCCAATGCGGTGCAAGGGCCGATTCACCCGGCATTGGGCATTGCGATGGACATGAGCATTCAATTAAAAGCCGCCAATGGCGCGATCTGCACGCTGAGCTTGAGCTTCAACAACGACGGCCCGCTGGGCACGTTCTTTCGCTACATCGGCGACACCGCCACTTATCTTGCGCGGTATGACGATCTTTTCAACGGCAAAGACGAGAAGATCGACGTGAGCCAGGTGGCGGTGAGCATGAACGGCATTGAGCTGCAAGACCGCGAGTTCTTCGCCGCCATCCGTGAAGGGCGCGAGCCCAACGCAAGCGTGGCCCAGGTACACAACTGCTACCAAGTGCTGCATGATTTGGAGCAGCAGTTGGCGTGAAGGTGGAGTCAGGCGGTAAAAATTAACCTGAGAGTTAACTCTTAACAAGAATTACCGAAAATTACCGAAATTGTTATCAAAATACGGCTCTAGATCCCGAATAATGGGTACAAATAGCTAGTATAAATATAGCAATATTGCCAGAATGCAGGGTTGACTGTCCGTCACCTGCGAATCGACGGGCCATCGATCAGCAAGCCATTGGCCCGCACTTTTAAATACAGCTCCAGATCGCGTAAATCGGCATGGCCAGGTGCGGGAAGTACGGCCTGCACGCCGGAGTAGCAGGCACGCAGGCGCCGCTCCACACTGCCCATGCGCTGCCAGCTCATGCGGTAGATGGGAAAGCCGGTGGGGTGGCCGGGGCTTACCACGTCCAGGCGCATCTGGCGGCCAATGTTCTGATCGTGGCAGTGAATGCAAGCGAGGTTGATGCGGCCCAGGCGCGTCGAGAAAAGCGTGGCACCACGGTTCAGGCGGGCTTGCCAAAGCGCGCTGTGCTCGGGCGCGGCCTTGACATCAACGGGCAAGCCCTTTGCGGCGTTGTGCAGCAGCGCACTAAGTGCCAGCACCTCGTCTTCTTCCACCTTGAAAGCCTCGCGGCCACCGCGCGCGCTACAGGTGGTGATTTGATCTTCAAGGTTGATGAGGCTGGTCTTCCCAGCGGGATTGCTGACGATGCGTGGATGCGTTGCCGCAGATTTTTTCAACGTCTCGACGGCGCCGTGGCAGTTTTGGCAACTCGGGCCACCGGAGGTGTCAGCCCACAGGGCCGTGCCTTTGTCCAGCCAAAGCGAAACCGGGCTGTTAGGGGTGTCGTTTTGGAGCTTGTGCAGGCCCGGTGTCAAAAAGGCGTTGCCGCTGAGCTTGGGGTCGGTCGGCCAGTCTGATGAAATGGCAGCACTTGAAAATGCCATCGCAAAAAGGCCGACAGCAGCTAAATTTTTAAGTTTCATTTTTCCAGCAACAGCAGTTGCTGAACCGAGCCGCGCTGCCCCGCATCGTCCAGCCATTCCACTGTCACGCTGCCGCCTTGCTCGGGGATGGTGATGGGGAAGGCGAGGAAGAGGTTGGCGGCCATGCCGGTGCTGGGCTCCAGATCAAGGATGGGCTTGCCGTTCACACTCACGCGCACCTGTGTGATGACGTTGCGCAAAATCCTGCGACCCGAGTCATTGACGCGAAAGCCGGTCTCCATCGGGTGGCCCACAATCCAGCGCGCCTCAATGGTGCTGCCGGGGCGCATGACTCCTACGAAAGTCAGGCGTGAAGGGATTTGAGTGGCCATAAGCAAATTTCAATCGCCCCCTCGGGGGGCAGGGAGTTACACGAAGTACACGACCGTGCGGGCGACATGTTAGCTTGCGTCGAAACAGGCGGATGACGTGATGACGGTTGGCGCGCTGGCCCCTAACTTGGTGCCGTCGCTCAAAGTCGCCACCACCCAAACGTCCTGGCTTGCGGCAAGGCGCAGCCGTGCGGTGAAGGTGTAGTGCGCCTGCGGTTCGATCAAGCGCAATTTGAATGCGCGCGTGCTGGGGTTTTCCGGCAAAAAGACATCGATGCTTTCAATCTTTAGACCGGCTGGCGCGACGATAGTGGCCTGAATCGGCACCGAAGCTCCGGTATCGGCGATGCGCGGAAAATCCAGCGTGATGCCGTCGCTTTTAAGCTTCATCGCCACCAAATCCCGCTGGGTGATCAAGTCGACAAGGGCTTGTGATGATGCCAGGCCGTGCGCAACCAGCAGCGGCAGCAAGGCCAGTTTTGCGCAGGTTCGGCGGTTGATAAGTTGAGTCTTCATATCTTCTACTTTGGGTCAGGCAATTTGGGTCAGTTTATTTCAACGTCAGCAGGGCCGCTACAACATGCCCAATCTGCTCGTCACTGAGTATCGATTCAGCCCGCATTGAGCTGTTGGTTCCCTGCGTTGTGCCAAAGGGCGGCATCAGCGTATGGGGCTTGAGTTTTCGTGCGTCATTGACCCATTGACGCAATTCTTCGGCACTGTAGCGACCAGCGACTTTTTCCAGCGACGGCCCGAACGTGCTGGCAATGCCAGTCTGGCCAGGCAGGGTGTGGCAGGCAATGCAGTTGCCCGCATTGCCTGCGTTCATGATGCGAAAGCCCTGC
Organism: Rhodoferax sp.; assembly: GCA_031416195.1. GTDB lineage: Bacteria > Pseudomonadota > Gammaproteobacteria > Burkholderiales > Burkholderiaceae_C > JANYCG01. The sequence goes on along the minus strand of JANOTE010000162.1, from coordinate 4,375 downwards.
TCTGGCGCACTTTGTGCGCTTGCGCAGGTGACGCTCAGCAGCAAAGTGATTGCGCCCGCCCAGACACCTGGGGTGTATTGAGTTTGATTATTCATCGTGAAGTGCCTGGGTTCAATTGTGGCAGGTCAAGTCGGCTCAGGCGTTTGGGTTCGCGCTGGCGCAAGGGCTGGCGCGGTGTCGGCTTGCTCAATGCGCTCGACCATCAAGTCTACGAAATTGTCGCCACCCAAGGCGATGCGAACCCGTACGGGCAGGAACTGCAGGCTGGGTGCAAACCACATTTCAGCAACGATGGGGCCGCGCGGGTTGGCCAGCGGCCTTGGCTTCAGATGAAAGGCTTCCACCGCCCCGAGTCCATGCGTTTGCAGAACTTCCGGCCCGATCACGTCGTAAGTCCAAAAGTCAAGACCGCCCGGGCGCGCCAGCCACAGGCGAATTTCAGCACCCGCGATGAGGGCATCGCGCCCGGTGGCAAAACGATGGCTGAGCTCGACAAACTGGCTGGTCGTGTCTTGCACCGTGGTCGGGCGCACATCCACACGGCCATTGTTGAAGCGGATTTGAGTCCCGTCAAACGCAACACGCCGCACGATGCCAGGCAGCTTCTCTTCATAGACTTCGGGCAGCAGGGCGTCGTCGGTCAGTTGCCCCTGGCTGGTCATCGAGACGACAACAACGCTGGAGAGGCTCATCTCAAGTCGCACTTGGTAGCGCCGGGTTTGATCGGCTGCGGCTGGCGCGGGCAGCTGTTGCCACTGTACGCGGGCACTGCCGGTGAGCTCGCCACGGTAGTTGCCGGTGAGGCGATAGGTCAAGCGCGTGTCGGGCGGCCAGGTGTCAGTTGGAGGCTCTGTGGGCGCGCTGGGCTTGGTCGTTGGAAGGTCAGGCGCAGCCGACGGCACGGGTTCGATGCTTGGAGGTTTTGACTCGGGCGGCACAATGCTTGGTGGCGCAGGTGGCGACGCAACCGCAACCGCAACCGCCGCATTGAGCGCCGAGACAGTCGCTGCCGTCGGTGTTGCCTTCTTCTGTGGCTTGGGTCTGGCGACGGTGGGCGGCGGTGTCAGTTTCGCCGCCAAAGGCTCAGGCGGCTTGGTTTGCTCAACGATGCGGATGAACATCGGCTCGGCCAGTTGCGCAAACGGCGCCGGGCCGCGAATCTGGTCAGACAGCCAATTCAAGGCCCCCCAGTGCAAGAGCAGCACAGCACCCAGCAACAGCAGTAACCTGGGTTTCATACTTCTGACGTATTCTGAAATCTGCAAAACGAGTTCATCATTTCCTTTTTACCTCAATTCGATTTGTACAGCAGCCCGACCAGTGGAACCTTGTTGACGCATGCCGAAAGTATTGCGCTGTTCAAGAAGCTGGGTGTGAAGATGATGCCCGAACTGAAATCTGCCAGTGTCTGCTCGATGTGAAAGACGGGAAAATTGTGCCGTCGGGCTACGCACGCGACGTCAAAGCTGCGGGCGTGGAGATCATCACCTGGACGCTGGAGCGATCCGGTGTGCTGGCGGCAGGCAAACCAGACTGGTACTACCAGAGCGTCAGCCAATCCATCTCGCGTGAGGGCGATGTGATGCAGGTACTGGATGTGTTGGCCAAAGACATTGGAATTTTGGGTGTGCTCTCGGACTGGCCCGCCACCGTCACTTACTACGCGAATTGCATGGGGCTTAAGTAAGCAGCAGTGACTACCCGCGTGCCTGGAGTTGGCTGGTCAGCGATTCAAGCTTGCTGGAAAGATCGCGAACAGCTTGCGTCAGCGCCAGCAACTCTTTTTCTTTCATCAGGTCGATTTTGTCGTGCAGCAGCTCGATTTCCAGTTCTGCTTTCACATTGATCTCATAGTCGCTTTCGGCGTGGCGGCGATCCAGTTCAGACTGCCGATTTTGGCTCATCATGATGGCAGGCGCTGTGTAGGCCGCCTGGAATGACAGCAGCAGGTTCAGCAAGATAAACGGGTAAGGATCCCACGCGCTTTTGCCCGTCAACGCGTTACCGGTGATCCAGATGGCGATGGCAGTGCTCTGGAAAATGATGAATCGCCAAGAGCCAATGGTGCGCGCAACGGTGTCAGCCAGCCGCTGACCCACTGTGGGTGGCGCGGGGGTAAAGTCTAGAGTCGGCTCCTGTCTGGTGGCAGTTGTCGGGCTTTGCAAGGGCGGCTTTTGCCGGTGGGCGCGTCGCTGCGCTCGAAGCTTTTTGAGCAGGCTCTGCTCTTCGACTGTAATGGGATTGTCAGGCGCGGTTGCGCGGGGTGTATCAGTCATTGCTGCATTCTGCAATGGAATTACCGAGTGTCCCGAAAGGCGGCCAGTATTGCGCATGCTATCGCTCCCAGCGCTCGCGCGGCGGTTTCCAGCGTTCGCCTATTCTTGGATTATTTAATCGTCGATGGTCTTGCAATTGAAATTGCCAGATTTCAACTGGAAACTGCCTCTCAATGTATGACATAGTTCCATAAGTGGCAGGCATTCTGCGAATACGCGCGCGCAGGCGGCACGTATCCTCTTTAACCAACGATGCGCGAAGTGACAGAATAACGACTACCTGGCGTATCCTGGGTGATCAAGAATGAAAAAGTCCATGAAACAAAAAACCACAAAACGCATTCGCATAACGCTGGCAATCACAGCCGCAGTCTTGAACATGGGGGTTGGTCACGCCGACACTGGCAAACTGCTGCTTACGGGTGGGGTAAGCGCCATCAGCGGTGCAGCAGGTGGTGGCTTGACACCGTGGGCTGTTATCGGCACCAACGCCACGCGCAGCGAGTTCGGTGTGTCTGCTTTTGCGACGCGTGCCACTACGCAAGACTACAGCTTGAATATTTTCGGAGCCGCGTTGGCCTACAACGAGCGCTTTGAAGTGTCGCTGGCACGCCAGGACTTTGATGCCTCGCCCGTGATTGCGTTGAACGGTATAGCCCCCTTTGGCATCAATCCTGGTCAGCGTATCAACATGGATGTGCTGGGCCTGAAGCTCAGAGTGGCAGGCGACGCCGTGCTGGACAGTGATTCGTTCATGCCTCAGATTGCCGTGGGGCTTGAGCACAAAAACGTCTCGCCTGGTTCGCTGAACACTGTCTTCAATTTTCTGGGCAGCAAGACCAATGGTACCGATGCTTATGTGAGTGCCACCAAGCTGTTTCTGGCGCAGGGCCTGCTGCTCAACGCTACGCTGCGCTACACCAATGCCAATCAAAACGGCCTGCTGGGTTTTGGTTCTAACGCTCCCGGCAAAGACGGTTACAGCCTGATGCCCGAAGTATCTATAGCTTATTTACTGAGCAAAAATTGGGCCATTGGCGCGGAGTACCGCTTCAAGCCCAACAACCTGCAGGCGCTGGGGCAGGCCGCAGGCTTGGGCGATGCGCTGGCGGAAGATGACTGGAAAGACGTCTTCGTCGCGTGGGCACCTACCAAAAACGCCTCGCTGACCTTGGCCTATGTGGACTTGGGTCGCATCGTGCCGGGTGTCACCAACAATCGCAGCCAGACTGGTTTCTATCTTTCTGCGCAACTGGCGTTTTGATTCTTACGGTTCATCATGAAAAAAGCACTCTCCTCATTTGCATTGATCCTCTGCTCGGTCGCCACCGCTCCCGCTTGGGCGCAATCTGCCACAGCCACCAGCAGCCTGTACCAGGCGCTTGGCGAAAAAGCCGGTTTAACCCAATTGGTTGAAGATTTCCATCTACGCCTGTTGGCCGACGCGCGCATGGGCCCGCACTTCAAGCCCGCCAACGCCCAAAATATCAAGGAGCAACTGGTCGACCAGTTTTGCGCGGTGACGGGCGGCCCCTGCGTTTACAAGGGTGCAGACATGAAAAGCGCGCACAGCAATCTGGACATCACCAAAGGCGACTTCAATGCCCTGGTTGAAGTGCTGCAACAGGCGATGGATGCCAAGGGTATTGCGTTCGCGACCCAGAACAAGCTGCTGGCGCGTTTGGCTCCGATGCACCGCGACATCATCACCGTGAATTGATCATGAAAAAGCTCCTCCTCAACCTCGCTCCCGTCGCTTGCCTCGCTCCCGTCGTTATGGCACTCCTTGCCGCTGCCAACGCCCACGCAGGCAGCCTTCAAGTAAGCGTGATAGACAAAGACGGCAAGCCCACGCCCCATGCGATTGTTATCGTGACCCCCACCACAAAAGGGGTCGCCAAAAACCCGCCACCGATGCAGGCCTTGATCAACCAGGAAAAGATGCAATTCGTTCCGGCGATGACGGTAGTGTCTGTGGGTGCGAAAGTTCGCTTTGCCAACAACGATGCCTGGGATCACCACGTGCGCATGTCCAGCGTAGGCCTGGCTCCACCGGCTACTGCGGATGGCATCACGAAGGAGAACGGTTTCGCGCTGCG
>JANOTE010000161.1:0-5746 GCA_031416195.1 Rhodoferax sp. | reverse complement strand
CCGCTGGCTTCGATGCGCCGCACCTGGTCGTCGGACATTCCCGCCAGCTTCATGCGCATCCGGGCGCCGTCCACCACCGGCCCCAGGTTGCTGCCCTGCATTCGCTTGACCGACAGGAACTCCTCCTGCGCAGCCACCCAGTCGGGGACATACAGTTCAGCCAGCACCTGGCCCTTCGCGACCCGATCGAGCGTCGCGCGAACGCGAAGCCGCTCCACATAACCGGTAGCCCGTGCCTGCACCACCGACTGGTCGCGTTCGTTGAAGGCGATGCTGCCGACGGCGGCCACCTGCGGCGATAGCATGCCCTCGGTCACCAACGCGGTTCGTACGCCCAGGTTCTGCTGGATGCGCGGGCTGACAGTGACCTTGCCCTGGTCGGTGTCGCCCTCGGCGTACACCGGCACCAGCATCATGTCCATGAAGGGCGACTTGGCCGGCTTGTCGAATTTGTTTCCCGGCACCATCGGGTCGTGGTAGTAAATAACCTTTTTGCCTGTTAGCGGGTCAACGTCGCCGGCCTTGATGCCTGAGGCAATGTGTCTGCGGGTGGCTTCTTCCCCTTGAGCGATGGTCTGCGGTAGCGCGTCTGCTGCACCGGGAGCCGCTCTGCCGCCTGCCGAGGGCGCCGACACCGCCATGCCCATCGTCATGCCCTGGTCCATTCCGACGGCATACAGCCCATAGCCAGCACCACCCAGGACAACCAGGACACCCACGGTGGCCAGGCCAATCAACACCGGTTTGAGTTTTTTGTCCATGCTTATTTCTCCAAAGTGGAAGCCAGAGTTTTCAGGGCCGTGGCATCCTGCCCGCCGGCAATCAGATGGTTAAGTTGAGCCCACAACCCGGCTGTTTCCATCTCCAGGCGCAGGCGATCGATGCGAACATCTATCTCCATGCGCCGCGCCTCCAGTACCGCCAGCAGCGGACCACTGCCCTGGTATGCGGCCAGCGCCGCCTGGGTTCGCTGTGCCCCAAGCGGAATCAAATCGCGGTCGTAGGCCAGAAGACGCTTGCGATTGCCATGCCATTGCTGCAGCCAGGCAGCCGCTTCAGCTACCCGCTCGCGGATGGCTTCATCGCGTTGCGCCTGTATTTGCCCAATCCGTGAAAGCCGGGCGGCAAGTTCGCGATCCTGCCGCATCGCCTGGTTGTTTTGCAGTGGCAGGCTGAAGTTGATGGAAACCATGTTGGAGTAAGCCGGGCCGCGCTGGCTGAACATCAACTCCATACTCCAGTCACTTTTCTTCTCGGTTTGCGCGATGTCGGCCTCGGCACGCGCCACGGCTTCCTGCCTTTCCAGCACGCCGATATGGGGGTGGCTTTTCAACAGGTCCCCCAGGTCATTTGACTTGAGTGGCACGTGGGTTAAATCGGGCGCAGCAGCCAGCGGTTGGCGACCGTCAGGCCCGATCCAACGCACCAGCCGGGTCTGGGCGATGGCAATGTTCTGCTCAATCTGTTGCAGGCGCTCATCCATCTGCGCAACCAGCGCGCGCGCAGCGAAGACATCCGCTTGGCTGCCGCGTCCGCCACTGTAGATGGCCTGCGTGCCTTCCACCTGAAGTCGTGCCTCTTCCCGCAGGGTTCGCATCAGCGCCTGCATGCGCTCCTGAAAGTGGCGCTCCAGCCATGCCGTTGCGGTGTCGCGCTTCAGGCTGATTTGCGTCATGGCCCGGTCGGCCAACGCCACCTCAGCCTCACGCTCGAAGCGGGCGCTACGTGCTTGAAGCTTATCGGCGCTTGTGAGTTCACGCATGACACCAATTGATGCCATGGTCATGAAATCATTGGTCAGATTGAACGCGTCCGATCCCGTGACTGGCAAATTGTTGATGCCAAGTTTGAGCGTGAAATCTGGACTCTGACCAGCGGCAATGGCCATTTGACGAGCCGCCTCGGCCTGAGCACTCTGCGCGGGCAGCTGCCGCGACTGCTGTTGCGACAAATGCAAGGCCCGCTCCAGGGTTAGCGCTGACTGTGCCAATGCGCCCGCAGGCAGTAGCAACACGAATAGAAGCCACTGCGATAGCTTGCCGACGAGTTTATGCACGACGTGACTATTTGAACGGACTAGCTTGACGCTTGATATAAACATAAATTTCCTGACGGATGAACGCCGCGTTTGGGCGGCAACTCCGTCCGCAAGACCTGCTGTTCAAGCGTTTTGCGGACGAACCACTGGCGTGGAGGTCAGGAAATAGGTGGCTTGAAGCCTGGCGCGCGCTCGGCGCTGGTGAATGGGGTGCTGCCAAGCCACAACGCTGCAGGGGGCAGGGGCATCAGAAGCGGGCCGCGCGGGGCATACCCCGTCACCAGGCCCATGCATAGCTGGCAGGTTGTGCACACTTTGAAAACGGTTGAGCCGACTTTGCCTTTGGTATCACCGGCTTGCTCGCCTGCCAACAGAAACATCATCGGGCAGTCCGCGGACATCGGTGTCTGAGCTTGCGCGACCGATTGGGTAAATGAAGTTTGCCCGTCCATCCCCGATTGGACAATTTGGGTCAATTGCATCGTCTGAGCCACAAACAGTTGCTGAGCCACCATCGACACCGCCATCATGTCAAATGCCCAGATGCGCACGGGCATCAAAGCGATCATGAGGATGAGAATTGCGTGGCGCATTTTGTGTGGACAGTTTTGCTCTACAGAAGTTCCATTGTAAGTACAAGTTTGGGACTGAGGGCGTTTGACTACCCGCAGCAACCAGAATCCTTACCACTGATCTGTATCGGCGGACAGGGCACCGTGGCGTAGGAGCAGAAAACACAACAGTCGCCGGGCAGTGGCCGTAGCACAGCACAACACTGCTCACATTCGTAAAACCACTGACACGCATCTGTCGGCATGGTTTCGGTTTTTTTGTGCTGGCAATCAGGACACGTCAGTGTTGACTCCAGGACAACAACAGGTTCTGCCGTGTTGGCGGTGGGAGTTTCAGTCATGGGTTGCCTTCATTGCGGGTTGACTCACTTCAGTCGGGGCTATGTCTACAGTTGAATTGGGCAGCCGCGTAGCAGTTTTGTTGCGGCTGAATTTCTCCCGCAGACCCCCGGCCACAGCCACCGCAGCGAGGGGTACCAGCCCCAGAGGTGCGACGCAACACAGTGCGACTGCGCTACCGGCCACCAACGCACCCGCCCAAAGCGTCTTTTTGCTGCTCATTGAGTTTGTCCAAAAGTGTCAATACGGGTAGCATAGACTCTGTACATTGGTACGGAGTCAAGATGAATCTATTGTTAATTTCTCAACTGGCGAAACAGACAGATGTCAACCTGGAAACTATTCGTTTTTACCAGCGAAAAGGGTTGATTGCGGCACCAGAGAGACCCTTGGGCGGCATCCGTCGCTATGGGACAGAAGACGTTGCCCGTGTGCGCTTCATTAAAGCCGCCCAACGATTGGGATTCACCCTCGGTGAGATAGCACAGCTTTTGAAGCTGGACGATGGGGCGCAATGCGGTGAAGCGCGTGAAATCGGCATGCACAAGCTCGAAGTGATAAGACAACGCCTGGCCGATCTGCAAAGCATGGAAGCAGCCTTGGCGCAGCTGCTGAAGCGATGCACCACCAGCCGGGAGCGGGTTACCTGCCCGTTGATTGCGTCATTGCAAGCGGCCAGTGGATGAGTGTGACTGACGCAAGCGGTGACTGCGCTCGCCTGCAAAGCTCATTAAATGTGGTTATGCGCGTCGGTCTGCGCCAGCTCGCCTTGGGCCTGACGCAGCACCGACCAGCCGCCCTGCAAGGCCAGCGTGGCCATGATGGTCGCCACGGCCAGATCCGGCCAGGCAGTTCGCGTGCCGGCCACACCCAGCGCCGCCGCCATCACGGCCAGGTTGCCAAACGCATCGTTGCGTGAGCACAGCCACACGCTGCGCATGTTGGCATCGCCTTCGCGAAAGGCATAGAGCATCCAGGCCACAGCGACGTTGGCGGCCAAAGCGAGGATTGAGATCACGCCCATGGTGCCCGCGTCGGGTACGAGGGCTCCAGTCCACACACCCCAAGTGGCGCGGCCCAGGACAAACAGGCCAAACCCGATCATGCACACGGCTTTGAGCTGCGCCGCGCGGGCACGCCAAGGCAGCGCTGCGGCCAGCACGGCCAGTGAGACGGCGTAGTTCGCAGCGTCGCCCGCGAAGTCGATGGCATCGGCCAGCAGGCTGACGGAGCCTGAACGATACCCGCCCGCCAGCTCCACGAAAAACATCGCGGCGTTGACGACAAGCGCAATCCACAGGATTCGGCGATAGCGCGGCAGGTCTACCAAGTGGGTGGTTGCTGGTGCTTCGTGATGGCAATGCGCGGACATGCTGAGTGTTGTTAAAACTTGAGTTGAAACACCCAGGCCGCTACAAAGACAGGGCGCAGGCTTCAATGAGGTATTTGAGCACACCCTTCAAACCTATTCGGGTCTGGTTCGTCTGAATTCAAATCAGGGCCAGCTTAAGAGCGAGATTCTGCATGAGCTGGGTGGCTGCTGCGCACGGTGAGGCCTGCGCTTGCCACGTGAGTCAACAATTTTTCAAGTTTCAGGTCGCAGTGTTTCGAGTAAAGCCAGTTGCTCGCGCATGCGGCCAATCCAAAATCCTATTGCTGCTGCAATTACGGTGGTAAGGCCAATCAAGCTGGCTGCGTAGGGGCAAGGTAACCAATTATTCATGTCCATAACGGTGTCGTCCTTTCAGGGTTAAGGGAGGGTGGCGTGCCTCAATCGCATTGGGCCTGGCTTTTCGCGCGCCACAGCCAAAATCCCACCGCCACGAGCGCCGAGTAATTCAGCACCATGAACCACGGCGTATTCCAGGCCAGTCCATCAAATCCGCGCTCCGTGATGGGGTAAAGCACGGGGGAGGGGTAGTAATCGGCAGAATGCGTGAACACATCAATGATGATGTGCGACCACCAGCCCAGCAATGGAATCCATAGCGAGCGACGCACTGCCCATAACAGAAGCGTAATTACTCCAGCTACGATGGCGCTGTGCGCAACGCAATGCAAGTGGTGCGACCAGCGCTCAACCATGGGAGGCAGCGCGGGTTCCTGGCCTGGTATGGCGACAGCATAGGCCCAAAGGGCTTGTATTGAGCCATCACCAAAAATCCACCAACCCGCGATGGGCAGCAGGTGAAAGACATCGGGCAACGCAGCGAGCACCATGGTCGAAATCAAGGTGCGGGTTGGCACGACCCAGCGGCACCGCGCGAGCGCTGCACCTGCGCTAACCCATAAAGCGTGTGAGAGGATGTCCATGACTGTTTCGCCCTTTCAATCTTGCCGGGCAGCGGCACGCCTCAATCGCAGGGCGTTGGTGATGACTGAGACTGAGCTCAAACTCATCGCCAGCGCCGCAATCATGGGTGACAGCAGCCAGCCCGTAAAGGGGTACAACACCCCTGCCGCCAAAGGTACGCCCAGCGCGTTGTAGATAAAGGCAAAACCCAGGTTCTGCTTCATGTTGGCAACGGTCTGCTGTGATATCTCGCGCGCCACCGCAATGCCGCGAAGGTCGCCTTTGACCAATGTCACCTGGGCGCTGTTCATCGCTACATCGGTGCCTGTGCCCATGGCCACGCCCACATCGGCCTGGGCCAGTGCTGGGGCATCGTTGATGCCATCCCCGGCCATGGCGACGATGCGGCCTTCGCGTTGCAGCTTGCTGACCATTTCCAATTTATCGGCGGGTTTGACCTCACCATGCACCTCGTCGATGCCCAGTGTGGCCGCGACCGCTTTT
>JANOTE010000160.1:0-2863 GCA_031416195.1 Rhodoferax sp. | reverse complement strand
CTACCCGCCCGCTCCCAGCATGCGCATCATTGGCGACATCATCGAATACACGGCCAAGAACATGCCGAAATTCAATTCGATCTCGATCAGCGGCTACCACATGCAAGAGGCGGGCGCAAACCAGGCGCTGGAGTTGGCCTTCACCTTGGCCGACGGCAAAGAATATGTAAAGACGGCTATTGGCAAAGGCATGGACGTGGACGAGTTTGCCGGGCGCTTGAGCTTCTTCTGGGCCATTGGCATGAACTTCTATCTGGAAGTGGCCAAAATGCGCGCCGCGCGCCTGCTGTGGTGCCGCATCATGAAGGGCTTTGATGCCAAGTCGCCCAAGAGCTTGATGCTGCGCACGCACTGCCAAACATCCGGGTGGAGCCTGACCGAGCAAGACCCGTACAACAACATTGTGCGCACCACGATTGAGGCGATGGCGGCGGTGTTTGGGGGTACGCAGTCGCTGCACACGAATAGCTTTGACGAGGCGATTGCGCTGCCGACAGAGTTCAGCTCACGCATCGCGCGCAACACGCAGCTCATCATCCAGGAAGAAACGCACATTGGTGCCGTGGTAGACCCCTGGGCTGGCAGCTACATGATGGAGAAACTCACGCAAGACATGGCCGACGCGGCGTGGAAAATCATTGAAGAAGTTGAAGCCATGGGCGGCATGGTGAAAGCCGTGGACAGCGGCTGGGCCAAGCTGAAGATTGAAGCGGCAGCGGCAGAAAAGCAGGCGCGGATTGACTCAGGCCGCGATGTGATCGTGGGTGTGAACAAATACAAGCTGAAAACCGAAGACGCGATTGAGGCACGTGATATCGACAACGTGGCGGTGCGTGACGGGCAGATCGCTCGTTTGCAGGATATAAAACAAAAAAGAGAGTCGACTCTTGTAGCCAATGCTCTGGCTGCTATTACTACCGCAGCAGAATCAAACACGGGCAATCTGCTGGACTTGACCGTTAATGCCATCCGCCTGCGCGCAACCGTGGGTGAGGTGAGCGACGCGCTGGAGAAGGCCTTTGGCCGCCATCGGGCCGACACGCACAAGGTCACCGGTGTTTATGCCGCGGCCTATGATGCAGATTCGAGTCATGGAGACACCATGGAATACTGGAATGCGCTCAAGGCAGACATCGCCAAATTTGCCGAAGCACAGGGGCGACGCCCGCGCGTGATGATCAGCAAACTAGGCCAGGACGGCCATGATCGCGGTGCGAAAGTGGTCGCCACCGCGTTTGCTGATTTGGGTTTTGATGTGGACATTGGCCCGCTGTTTCAGACTCCCGAAGAGTGCGCCCGCCAAGCCATTGAGAACGACGTGCATGCCGTGGGCGTTTCGACGCTTGCCGCAGGCCACAAAACACTGGTGCCCGCGATCATTGAAGAGCTTAAAAAGCAGGGTGCTGATGACATCATCGTCTTTGTAGGCGGCGTGATTCCACGCCAGGACTACGACTTTTTGTATGCCGCGGGTGTCAAGGGAATTTATGGGCCGGGTACGCCGATCCCGGTCAGTGCGGCTGATGTGCTGAAGCAGATTGAGACGGCTTTGGCTTGACAGGATGGGTTTTGGTACATATCATTGGTATGCATCAAATTAATCCTACGCAAGGAGAAAACTATGCAAGCAGTACTAGAAACGGCAAAAATTTTTACCACGGGTCGCAGCCAAGCTGTGCGGCTACCTAAAGCTTACCGCTTTGCTACAAGTGAGGTCACCATCGAACGCCAAGGTAATGCCGTGATTCTTCGGCCTAAAGTGCAGACCAAAGATGAGTGGTGGGATGAGATGGAGCAGATATTGGCTGGTTTTGAGGGGATGCCCTTAGAGATTGAGCGCGATCGCTCTGGCCTGAGCGATCCGGTGAGTTTTGATTGAACCAGTTGACGTACCTTTTAGATACCAATATCTGTGCGTACTTCATGTCACGCAAATACCCAGCGGTGACTGCCAAATTTCGCGAACATGATCCCAGCGAGTTGGCCATTTCATCCATTGTTGCCGCTGAGCTGGCCTATGGCGTCGAAAACAGCACGCGCATCGAATCCAATCGACGAAATTTGGAGGCGTTTTTAGCAAAAATGAATATTCTTGCTTGGGATGATGCGGCGCTATGGCAGTTTGGGTTTCACAAAGCAAAGTTAAGAAAATCAGGCACAAAAATTGGTGAACTTGACTTACTTATAGGATGCCAAGCATTGGCAATCGATGCCGTGCTGGTAACCAACAACACCCGTGAGTTTGAGCGAATTGATGGTTTGAGACTGGAGAACTGGGTTTGAAAATGGCTGATTCGGCGCGTGCGTCAAGTACGACTTTGGCGCATGCCCCGGTGCTGGTTCCGGTCATGGCGGCAGACTTCGATGACATGGTCATGCTGCGCATTGAAGCGCTGCGCGAAAGTCTGGAACGGCTGGGCCGGTATGACCCGACACGGGCCAGAGAGCGCCTGGCGGATGGATTCGCGCCTCAGCACATGCATCACATTGAGGTGGACGGCCAGCGCGTAGGTTTTGTGACACTGCGACCGGACGATGCCGCGCAAATGCTCTCGCTTCGGCTCAACCATCTCTATGTCCGCCCTGGTGCGCAGAGGCGTCGCACGGGTGAATGGGTGCTTAACTGGGCAAAGCGCCAGGCGAGCGCGCAAGGCCGTGACATTACATTGTCGGTGCTTAAATTGAGCGACGCGAACCGCTTCTATCTGCGCCATGGCTTCGTGCAAGTGAGCGACAGCGACTTTGACATCGACTACCGCTGGTCATGCGATTCAAAAGGCTTTACATGACCTCGGTTGATGCGATCGTTCATGCTACAGGCACAGTACAACGCCGCGCCATCTCCAAAGCCATCACATTGCTG
>JANOTE010000159.1:0-2006 GCA_031416195.1 Rhodoferax sp. | reverse complement strand
CTCTTGGGCCAAAATTCAAGCCTCAGTCAAGCTCTGTGCGAATGTTCAAGCCTTCTTGGCGACTTCTCGGTAAACCAGTAACGGAGGTTTGTTCTCTTCAATGGTGGATTCATCCACCACAACTTTATCGACATTAGAGCTGTTGGGCAGCTCAAACATGGTGTCGATCAATGACAGCTCCAATATCGAGCGCAAACCGCGTGCGCCGGTTTTTCGGGCCAGCGCCTTCTTCGCAATCGCTTTCAGTGCCGACGGGCGAATTTCAAGATCGACCCCTTCCATCGCCAACAGTTTGCTGTACTGCTTGACCAGAGCATTCTTGGGCTCGGTGAGAATTTGCACCAGGGCTTCTTCGCTCAGCTCGGCCAGTGTTGCCACCACGGGCATGCGGCCCACCAACTCGGGGATCAGGCCAAACTTGATCAAATCCTCAGGCTCAACATCTTTGAAGACTTCGGTCAACGAGCGTTGCGCTTTGCTTTTAACGCTGGCACCGAAGCCGATGCCAGAAGACTGGGTTCGGTTGTCAATGACTTTCTCCAGGCCCGAGAACGCACCGCCGCAGATGAAGAGAATATTGGTGGTGTCGATTTGCACAAAATCTTGATTGGGATGCTTGCGCCCGCCTTGCGGGGGCACGCTGGCCATGGTGCCTTCAATCAGCTTGAGCAAGGCCTGCTGCACGCCTTCACCGGATACATCGCGCGTGATTGAGGGGTTGTCCGACTTGCGCGAAATTTTATCGATCTCGTCGATGTAGACGATGCCGCGTTGTGCGCGTTCGACTTCATAATTGCAGCTTTGCAGCAGCTTCAAGACGATATTCTCAACGTCTTCGCCGACATAGCCCGCCTCTGTGAGCGTGGTGGCATCGGCCATCACAAAGGGCACATCCAGCATGCGCGCCAGCGTTTGCGCCAACAGCGTTTTGCCAGAGCCCGTGGGGCCAATCAGCAGGATGTTGCTCTTGGCCAGTTCCACATCGTCTTTTTTGGCCTTCTCTTTGTGCCGCAGGCGCTTGTAGTGGTTGTACACCGCCACCGCCAGAGTTCGCTTGGCGGGTTCCTGGCCGATGACATAGTTGTCAAGATTGAGCTTGATTTCAGCCGGGGTGGGCAGGTCGCCCTTGGCATCACGCACATCGACATTGGCGGGCAATTCGTCGCGAATAATTTCATTGCACAGGTCGATGCACTCGTCACACACAAACACCGAAGGGCCAGCAATCAGTTTCTTCACCTCGTGCTGACTTTTGCCACAGAACGAGCAGTAAAGTGTCTTCTCGCTGGACGCGCCTTTTTTCTCAGCCATGCTGGGTATGCCTTAACCTAGGGTTACTCTGACCATTCTTGGAATGATCTCAAGAGTTAACCAATTTTAACCAAATAAAAACGGCGACTTCGAGGGTGGAAGTCGCCGTTGCAGACGGATGTCTCAGCGCAGTATCTAAGGTCGCTTGGAGATCACCTTGTCAATCAGGCCGTAGTCTTTTGTCTCTTCAGCGGTCATGTAGTAGTCGCGCTCGGTATCTTTGGCAATTCGCTCCAACGGCTGCCCGGTGCGCTCGGCAAGAATCCTGTTCAACTGCTCACGTGTCTTGAGGATTTCGCGCGCCTGGATTTCAATTTCAGTTGCCTGGCCCTGGCTGCCACCGGAGGGTTGGTGAATCATGACTTTGGAGTTGGGCAGTGAAAAGCGTTTGCCCTTAGCACCTGCAGCCAACAGGAATGCGCCCATGCTGGCGGCGAAGCCGATGCACATGGTGGAGACATCAGGCTTGATGAAGTTCATGGTGTCAAAGATGGCCATGCCGGCGCTGACCGAGCCACCCGGAGAGTTGATGTAGAAGGAAATATCCTTGTCGGGATTTTCGCTCTCCAAAAAGAGCAATTGCGCGACCACCAGATTGGCCGTCATGTCATTCACTGACCCGACCAGAAAGATGATCCGCTCTTTGAGCAAGCGCGAATAAATGTCGTAAGACCGCTCGCCCCGGCAGGACTGCT